>CAZSHP010000084.1:0-8694 GCA_964606545.1 uncultured Sulfurovum sp.
GATGGAGCGTAGAGCGAGGCTTTTAGCCTACTTTTTTAATTTCTTACACATATAACTGATAATTCTTTATTTTTATGTGTTGATAATACTTTAGAAGAGAGCATGAAGAAATTATCTCTCTCCTCAGGTATTTTGGTAGATGACCAATACTCATTTTCGCTATCTTGAGGAATATAACCTGTTACTTCAAATAGTGTAGGTAGTCTCCAATCATCATAACCTCCCCATTCAAGTGTTTCACAATATGTCTTTGCCGTATCTCCTGAATAGTCCCATTCTCTAAAAGCTTGATAGTTTGATTCTGTTACAAAAGGTTTCAATGGAGCTGTATTATCTACCCACATTAATCCTGTAATATTATCAGTAACTATTTTTGTGGTACTATCTTTGGTATTATTTGCCTCAACAATTTGAATTGAAAAAGATTTAGAACTAATACCTGAAGAGAGTGTTATCGTGGTATCTCCCTTTTGAGTAGCAGTTAATTTTGTAGATGCACGGTAACCGTAACAGATAAAATGTCCTATTTCAAATAAATCATCATTAAATGAAACTAATCCATTAGAGCTACCCCAACTATGACCCGTTACTGATGTACCACAACTAGTTCTAGGTATAATATTATTAACATAAGCATTAATTAATGCTGTTTGTCCAACTTTTAAGATGTTGGGAATAGTATCTATGTAAATAACATCATTTACTTTTCCTTCATACCATTCATCATATATTTTAACACTATCTGTAGCTGTTGCTCCATCATTATCTGTAACAGTTATGCTAAAAATTTTATTACGATAATCTTCATACTCAGCACCTCGACCCATTATATAATTATTGTGAACTTCACAATCTGCATTATCTCCCCATTGACAATTAACAACTTCTCCATCGATATCTGTAGTTTCAACATAAACTTCAAAAAATCTATAATCACTATAATTGCCAGACATATTTCTATAAGTAATAGATAATTTAACTTTAGGAGGAGTATTACTACATGTCACACCAAAAGTATTTTGAATATTAAATTGACGGCTACTTGAACTGCTAGAGTTTCCTTCACTATTATAAGCAAGAGCCTTAATATCATAATTCTTGTTACAACTGAGATTTGAGAGAGTTACATATTGAAATGGGTGTTTTGTCTCGTCATTTTTTGAAACTTTAGCATTAATTCCTTCCCCGTAAACAATAAAACCATCTTCATCATCGGAGTTATCTAAAAAGCTAACGCGAACAGCAGTCTCATTTATATCCGTTATTCCTATATAATCTCCTGGTGCATTTGGTATTTCTACATTTGAATTATTATAACAAGGTACTCCAAATGTGCTTTTTATCTGAAAAAATGCTGAATCACTTGAAGTTGAGTTTCCATCCTCATTATAAGCGTTAACAGAAACTCTATAGGTTTTATCACAACTAAGACTCGTTATATTAGCATAACCATATCCATTATTAGAAGAGTTGATATTTATATTTTTAAAAAGCGTATCATTTTCGTTATTATATACAGAGATATTAAATCCATTTTCATCATTAGAATTATCCATAAAGGAGAGTCGAACAGAGTTATTCAAATCTTTTATTTTAGAAACCCCTACATATGGACCTGGAGCATTAGGTGGAGTTGCTTCTAAAAGAGAAGTTATTCCAACAATAAGAAAAATGCTTTGTACTATTTTTTTTTTATACATAAAGTATATCCTTTTTTATTTTATTGATTAAATATTTTAAAATTTAAATCAATAAAATATCATATCATAACTTCAATGAGAAAATATTAAATTCAGATTATAACATCTTATTTTTATGTAAAAAGTAACAATTAAGTTAAAGATGTTTTGTGTTAATCTCTAAAAATACTTTCCCTTAAAATAGAAATTAGAAAAACACAAATATACACCCCAAAAGCTTAACTTAATTAGAATGAATGCCTCAGAGAGGATAGAATGAGAATGTGTTTTGAGGTGTGAAAAGTAGAGAGATAAACGTTTTTGTTTTGCAGTTTAAAAATGCTCTGATTTGCTCTACTATTAGAAATAAAATTATAGGAATGGCGAATAGATTTTAAATGTCAATATACAGATATAACCATCAACAAAATAATATTCAATACTATTTTACCTCAAAATAGACTAGCGTTGTTGGTAAAAAATCTTTATTACTATTATCCGAGACCATAACATAACGATTTTTGCCAACTTTTGCTAAACCCTCGAAGTTCTCCATACCCCAACCATCAAAGCTGTTAAATGAGATTAACACTTCTGATTTACATCTATTTCTCTTATTGCATCTGTCTATATATACCTTTTTTAGAGTAATCATTAGAGGGTTAGAGAGTCCACTATATGCTCTCTCTAAGACCAAAATATTGCCATCGTCCATAACCTCTATAGCTGTTACAGCAGAGTTTTTATATCTCTCTGTTCTAAAATGCCACTCTCTGCCATCCAATGAGTAGATAGTTTGGTCTCTCTTTTTATGCTTTTTTATAGGATACTCTGCTACTGTCAATATGCCATATTTAGGATGAAAGGCTAGAGCTTCAAACATCTTGTTCTTTCCTCTATATGCCGATTTTTTTCTCAATTTTTTAGGTAGTCTATAGTCTGATAGAATTACCCCTTTTTTAGATAGTTTAGAGATTTTTGGTTTTCTCTCGAATGAGACTAATAACTCTTTTTTACTATTATAGGTTAAGCCTTCACTATCAAATCTCTTTCGTTTACCATTTGATTTTTTTAATCTAAATCCATTTATATATTTTAATTTACCTATCCTTTTGTTAAAAGTAGCCGAGAAACGATAGAGGTATCCCTTATCCCCAATCATAAATAGCTCTCGACTCTTTTTATTGTAGGCAATATCAGAGATTTCTGAAAATGATATATTATTTTTTTTATCATATCTCAAAGAGAGTTGGTCTAAAATAGTTATTTTACTATTTTTCGCCTCTTTTGCAATCAAATGAATCGAACTGCAACCAGAAAATAGTATAAATGTTATAGTTAATAGTAAAAAATTTTTCATACTGTGATTATAGCAGATGAAAATTTGAAAAGAGTATATTTTTATCCAAGAGTTTAAACCCATTATCAATATAAAATAGATAGAATGTTAATATATCATATATTATAACACCATTTGGGGAGTCTTTTTTGAAAAATAAGCAGTATTCAGTAAAAGTTTATGAGTGTAGTGTTGATGATGAAGCCGAATTCATGGAGTTCTTTGATACTAACTATACTCTGTTTAGCGACCATCTTATTGTTATAAATGGTTATTTGAGTGAGAGTATTAAAGAGTATTTGGAGTCAAAATCTTTAATCTTTTTAAATAATGTAACTCTTCCAAAGGGGAGAACAAGAAAAGCATTGGAGGATGAGCTAAAAGCCCAAAGGAGAGAGAACGATATAGACCGTCTTGTTGCAGAGTCTAAGTTAGCATCACTCTCTAGTAGGTTACAAGAGAAAAATTTCAAAGTTTTGGACGAGATGGTTCGTAGTGGACAGGAGCTAAAAATAGATGGAGATTTGATTCTAAGGAATCGTATAAATAGTGGAGCAACTATTCATACAAAAGGAAACCTTATTATTACACAGTTAGTAGATGGTGCTATTAGATGTGATGGTAACTTCATGATGCTAACAGCTTCTCCAAAAGCAAATGTTATATTTCATGGGGTTGAGGTTGAAAATAGTTTTTTAGAAGATAGGCTCAATATAGTGGAGTTAAAAAACAATAAAATAGAGATAACACCTATATTCGAAAAGGAGATAAATTGGGTATCGTAATAGCAGTAATAAGTGGAAAAGGTGGAGTGGGGAAAACAACAGCAGTGGCCAATATTGGTCTAGGTGTAGCTATGAATAATAAAACATGTATGGTTGTCGATTTTGATATAGGACAGAGAAACCTAGATATGATTTTAGGATTGGAGAATCGTGTTGTATATGATATGGTTCAAGTGATGGATGGTGAAGCCTCGGTAAAACAGGCTCTTATCAAAAGTAAAGTAGACCCAAATCTTCACTTCCTTGCTGCTTCACAGAGCAAAGACAAGAGTGTCTTGTGTTCAGAAAAGGTCAAAAAACTTATCTTTGAGCTAAAAGAGCTTTATGATTATGTTATATTGGACTCTCCTGCTGGGATTGAGAGTGGCTTTGAGCATACTATTGAGTTTGCAGATGCAGCCATTATTGTTGTGAATCCAGAGGTTTCATCTATTCGTGATGCAGACAGAGCTATCGGTATATTGGACTCTAAATCTCAAAGAGTCAAAGATGGTGGAGATGTAGCAAAATATCTCATTATAAACCGTATTGTTGCAGATATGGTACAGAGTGGGGAGATGTTACGAAGTGAAGACATTTTAGATATTTTGAGTATTAAACTTGTAGGTAAAGTTCCAGAGGATTCAGGTGTAATAGATGCCTCTAATCAAGGAAAACCTGTTATTTTAGACAAAAGCTCTATTGCAGGTCAAGCATATAAAAGAATATCATCTCGACTTTGTGGAAAAAAAGTTGAGATGAAAAATGTTGAAACTAACGATTCTAGTCTATTTAAGAGAATAAAAGGGATATTTAAATAATGTTTTTGGATTGGTTTAAAAAGAAAAAGAGTGCAGTAGTTGCTAGAGATAGGTTAAGCATAGCTATTATGTCTGACCGTAATGGGAAAAATATCTATCCTTTTATGGAGGATATGAAAGAGGAGATTGTACTTGTAGTGAGAAAATATATAGGTGTTAGAGGTGTGGAGGTGCATAAAGAGATTGATGGTGATTTTGAGGCCATCTCTATAGATGTCCTCTTAGACAAAGATGTTTAATCTATAACTTCAGGGATTCTAATAGTTTGACCAGGATATATTGAGTCGGCATCTTTTATAACTTCTAAATTAGCTTCTACTATATGCGTGTATTTACTACCATCGTCATAATATTTAGTTGCTATTGCCCACAAGGTATCACCTCTCTCAATAGTATAAAAAATCGCTTCAGGAATCTCTATCGTCTCCTCTTCATCACTTGCATTAATCATCTCCATAGTGACTAGTTGGTCTGCATTGACTTGAGATATGCCTTCAACATTTCCAGCTATCAAAATAGCTTTTTCTCTAGTCTCAAAATCTCTCGCAACACCTGCAAGTAGAACTGACTCATTCTCTGCGTCTACCTCAACTAGCAATCCATCAATTGGTAGCTCCTCGAAACTATCCTCTATCTTATGTTTAATAGCTTTGGCATCATCACCTGTTCCTAACAGACTCTCTCCTGAAGTCGCTTCAAAGTCAAAAAAACCCATCTCATCTCCTTTTTTAATTATTTATTGTAGAATATTATAGTCTAATACTCTTAATTCTTTTTTAATGTTCTTAGTAGCGTGACTATATCTTATTAGCTCAAAATATCATCAATAGCCTGACAGAGAGTATGTCCTATCAAGATATGCATCTCCTGAATTCTAGGTGTATCATTAGAGGGAACAACAAGATTTAAATCACAAAAAGCACTCATCTCTCCACCATCTCGCCCAGATAGACCTATAGTTTTGCATCCTAACTCTCTAGCTACCTTAAAAGCAGAGATGATATTAGCAGAGTTCCCACTAGTTGATATACCAATAACCAAATCTCCCTCTCGTCCAATCGCCTCTATCTGTCTATCAAAGACTCTATCATATCCATAATCATTGGCAATTGCTGTCAAAGCAGAAGTATCTGTAGTAAGAGCAATCCCTGCTAAACCTCTTCTCTCTGTTTTATATCTCCCTGTTAACTCTGCTGCTATATGTTGTGCATCAGCAGCTGAACCACCATTGCCACATAGTAGGATTTTATTTCCATTTTGTAGAGTCGATATAGCTATTTTGGAGGCCTTTTCTATTTGGGGTATCATAACCTCTATACTCTTCTCAATTGTCTCTCTATGAGCCTCTAGCTCTCTTCTTATCATATCTAACATCTTATCTTCTCTATCAAACTTGTTGTACTTTTGCCTGATACAAACTCTATCAGTTTAACCTCATCAGCAATATCAGAACCGACAACCTCTTTTCCCTTATAGTCTGCACCTTTGACCAAGATATTGGGTTGTACTAATTTTATCAACTCATAAGGCGTATCCTCCACAAAAGGAACCACAAAATCAACACTCTCCAAAGCACCTATCAAAAAAGCTCTATCCTCTAGGTTATTTATCGGTCTACCTATCCCTTTTAATCTCGTAATACTCTCATCAGAGTTTAAACCCAAGATAAGTATATCTCCTAACTCTTTTGCCTTCTGTAGATAGGTAGCATGACCACGATGTAAAATATCAAAACAGCCATTGGTAAATATAATCTTTCTCCCCTGCTCTCTTAACCTTTTAGAGATTCGCTCTATCTGCTCAAAATCCTTTATTTTACTCTCTGATTGACCTTGATTTAGAGAGTGTTCATACTCCTCTATCTCATTTAGAGTCACAGTAGCAGAACCGACTTTGGCAACAACAATAGCCGCAGCTTTGTTTGAAAAATCACAAGCCTCCTCTATACTCATCCCAGAAGCCAATGCCACCCCCAAAGAGGCGATAACAGTATCTCCTGCTCCAGTCACATCAAAAATCTCTCTAGCTACAGTAGGAATGGTTTTTACCTCACTATCTAAAAGTGCTATACCATCCTCGCTAAGGGTAATAATAGAGTAGTCCAAACCCAAATCATCTTTTAATTTTCTTATCGCTTTTTCTAAAGAGACATCATCAACTATATCTACCCCTGTTGCCAAAGTAGCCTCTTTTCTATTAGGTGTAAGAAGTGTGGCTCCATAGTATTTGGAGTAGTCGGAACCCTTTGGGTCAACTAGGATGGGTTTATTAAAATCCTTGGAGAGAGAGATAATATCTCTCGTTAGATTAGGAGTCAATACACCCTTGGCATAATCAGAGATGATGACCATATCATATAGAAAAATTTCTTGTTTAAAAGCTTCAAACAGATGAAATTGCGAAGATAGAACAATCTCCTTCGTCGTCTCATCATCATATCGAATTACCTGTTGATTAGAGGCTATTATGCGACTCTTTTTAGTAGTTCTCCTACCTGATTCATTGATAATAGTAATACTACTAACCTCTCTCTGTTCAAGCAGTCTCTGCATCTCTTTGGCATTAGAATCATCGCCTATCACAGAGAAGATAGATACCTCTGCACCAAGAGATTGTAGGTTATTTATCACATTACCTGCTCCACCTAGAACTCTCGTCTCTCTCTCTACAGAGACGACTTGTACTGGAGCCTCAGGAGAGATTCTATTACATGACCCCCACATATAGTGGTCTATCATCAAGTCACCAATGATAGCAATTCTTGGTTTTTTCTTTCGTATTCTATCCATTACGATACCATCCTAAAATAAATTGTGCTATTTTACCTTAAAAAGTGGCAAAATTAAATGTATGGTAGTGAAAACGAATTGAAAGATATTGGAAATAGTTACTATTTTAGATATGGTTTATCCTTTTAATGCTACTATTATAGTCATATCACTCTAAAGGGAAAATAAGATGAATTTAGACAAAACACTACTACTAGCAATGATTGTTCTTTTTACAGGTTGTGAAACTGGTTTAAAAAACAAATCTACTACAAACGATATGGCTAATAAAGAGTCAGCCTCTGGAATTATAAAAGACAAAACAGGTAAAAATACATATAGCAAAAGTAGCAATGGAAAGAGTTCTGAAATTAGAAAGATATTCTCTAAATCTGCCATACCTGGTTACTATATCCAAGTTGGGCATTTTGAAGATAAAAAACCTGACTCAAGCTTTATTAACAAAATGAAACATACAGGACTACCATATGATATTGTAGAGAAGTATCAAGACGGCAAAGCAAACTACTATGCACTAATTGGTCCCTATCGCTCATACAATGAGGCAAAAGGGGTAGAGGATAGAGGTAGAGCTAAATCTATCTCTTACGGTACATTTATTGTCGAAGCAGTAAGACCATAAAGTAGTTTGGGGAGATGATACCCCTGACTACTTTTGCTGTTCTCTATGAATATCACCAAGGCGTTTACAACTCTGACTCTGACCCATATCACACGCTTTTTTGAAATAATCAATAGCTTTATAGGTATCTTGGTCAACAAACTCATTCTCACTATAGTATAACTCACCTAATTTATAACAACTAACACCATTATTGTATTTATTACAAGCTCTCTCTGAAAGCTTTAAGTCCTCTTTGCTACTAATCTGTCTAATACCTTTGCCATATAGATAACCTAGTTTATTACAGCTATCTGCATCATCAAGCTCACACCCTTTGATAAAGAATCGTTCAGCTTTTATCTTATCTTTGGCTACTCCAAACAGACCCTCTTCATACATATTCCCAAGATTATTACACCCTGATGCCTCTCCATATTGACAGGCATTGCTATAGAGTGATATAGCCTCAAATATATCTTTTCTCAGGTGTATACCATGTGCGTACATATATGCCAAGTCATTACAAGCAGCTCCTACACCTTTCTCACACATATCTTCAAAGATTTTAGCAGCTCTATATCTACTTCTTTTTACACCCTCTCCACGATAGTACATAGCACCTTGGTTATAACAACCCTCTAACTCACCAAGGTCACACGCTTTTTTGTAATAACGAAAAGCATGCCAATTATGCTCCT
>CAZSHP010000085.1:0-8674 GCA_964606545.1 uncultured Sulfurovum sp.
TTATTACAGCTATCTTAATCAGATGTTTTTTCTTCTCTATCGGTTTTGGAATATTCAAGAAGCTTACATATAATAGAATCAATACAGCATAAATAGAACTACTAATCAAAAATGATGAGCTATGGCGAAACTTAGTCATTCTTTGTAACAATTCCTAAGTTTTCATAATCATTCTTTTTCAAAATATCAAGTAAAAATACAAACTGCTCAAATTGAGCCTCTTTGTCACAATAGAGATGGATAGGGTTTTTCTTGTCATGAGTAAGCAGACTCTTCTCTACATCCTCTTTGGCTATCTTCTCTTTGTCGAAAAATATCTCACCAGATTTTTTTATAGATATTTTTAACTCTTTTTTGGGTTGCTCTTTCTGCTCTGCACTAGAGGTTGGCAAATCCAATTTTATTAATCCTGTCTGAATAAATGATGCTGTAGTTAGGACAATGACTAGAAGAACTAACATAATATCTATAAATGGAACAACATTGATAGTGTCAAATTTTTGACGACGCATCACTTCTCCTTTTGGTAGATAGTCCAAAGAGTAAGAAGTCGGTCTACTTTTCTGTTTAAGTGATTATAGAAAAATATAGCAGGTATCGCAACTACCAATCCCATTGCTGTAGCTTTGAGTGCGAGAGCTAGTGAGGTCATAATGTTTTTGACATCCATCTCCCCTGTCTGACCTAATGTATAGAATGTTATAATAATACCAAGAACAGTTCCAAGAAGACCTATATATGGTGCATTTGCTCCAAAGCTAGAGATAATACCAAGATTATTTGTAATATCTAGCTCTAGTGCCTCTTGGGTATTATAGGTCTCAACCTTTACACTCCTATAAAATAGTAGTCTCTCTATCCAAAAAAAGAGAGTCAAAAAACTCATAAAGCCCAACAGCCCCAATATACCATAATCCACGATTTCACTTAAAAGTTCTATTTCCATTTTTTTCCTTTGGGTAAATTATATCATTAAAATATGAGAAAATTATGAGAATTATACTCATTTAATTCAAAAATATAGATATTTTAGAGCAGACAATATAAAAGATTTGCTATTATATTTGGATATTTACAAATTGACAAGAAGGAGTTTATAAAATGAACAGAATCTTATTATTTATAGTAGCTATCTCTGTAGTAGCAAGTGCAACAGAGGCAGAGAAAAGCAATACAACAGTAGATGGAAAAGCACAACTCTACTACTACACAACAGATGGAGATAAACTATTCTCTGACGAGAGTACAAATGCAGGTGGAGCGTTGACTCTCAATGTCTCTCATAAATTCTCTGATGCTATTAGTGCGAATTTTACAGCTATAGGGTATGATAGCTTAGGTTCAAGTGTTGGTGGTGCTATGGAGGGAGACAGACACACCTCTGATGCCTATTTTGGACAAGCTAACATAGTAGCCTCAATGAGTGGAGCAACAGCCATTGTTGGTCGTCAACAGCTTGATACTCCTATGCTAGGTTCATTTGATTGGTTACTTGCTCCATCTCATTTTGAAGCAGGAGTAGTTACATATAAGATGGACAAACTAGTGCTAACAGGAGCATATGTTACAAAACTAAGAGCTAACAATAGTGGAACAGAGTTTTTAAAATTGGCAGATGATAACTACGCTATTGGTTTGGCTTATAGTGATGTGCTAAATGCAAATCTATGGTATTATAATATAGATGCAGAGAATTATACTCAAATCTATGCAGATGTATCAGAAGAAAAAAGTGGAGTAACATATGCTCTTCAAGGGGTCTCTACAGATTATGATGATAGTGGTGATGACTCTATGGCTTATGGTATAAAAGTATCAGGCGAAGTTGATGGATGGGGCATAAGTTTAGCATACAACAATATCCAAGATAGAGAAGTAGGAAAAGTAGAGGTTGATTCACTATATACTAGCTCTTGGAATATATGGGCATCGGGGATGTTGGACAACTCATTCAAAGCAGAGCTATCAAAAGAGGTATCAGGTGTAGCAACTACTCTCTCATATGCAAAATATGATGATGCCTCGGAATTTGATATGATTTTAGGATATGAAGTTGCCAAAAATATATCATTTGATGCAATATTTGCAAATACAGATTATCTGCCAACAGATGGAATAGATGCTGATGCAGAAAACTCATTAGAGTTCATAGCAACTTATAAATTCTAAAGGGTTGGCTTCAGCCAACCATACAAAAAGAGTTATTTAAACAAATCAGCCAAAGCATCCGTACTAGTAGTCTTCTCAATCTCATTAGAAGATTTCTTGTTACTCTCTCCAGTTCTATTTGTAATACCTTCAATCTCATTAAGCTCAATCGTATAACCTGTTAACATAGAGGCTAGACGAATATTAATACCACTCTTACCAATAGCCTTTGCTTTTTGGTCACTTGTAATATTTACAAGTACCTTTTTGTTTTTGGGATCTGTAATTTTTAGACTTTGAACAATAGCAGGTGATAATGCTCTAGTTATAAAAACTTCAGGTATAGGAGAATATTCAACACAATCTATATTCTCACCATTCAACTCTGCACTTACTGCATTGATTCTAACCCCTTTTACACCTACTGACGCACCTATTGGGTCAATATTTGGAAAATCTGTCTTTAGAGCTAATTTTGCTCTCTGTCCAGGGATTCTAGCACTTGCTATTATCTCTACAGTCTCATCAGCTATCTCTGGAACCTCTTTTTCCATTAATTTTTCAAGAAACTTTGGTGCTGTTCGTGTAAGTTCCAAAAACATACCCATATCTGGGTCTATACTTACATATCTTAGAAGAGCTTTTACCGTATCTCCTCTTCGGAATTTTTCACCTTTTATACGATTTCTTTGGCTCAACATTCCCTTTAGCTCTCCAATCTCTATAAAAGTATTATCTTTGGCATCAATACGATTAACAGTTCCCATCATAATAGTACCAACTCTTTCTCTATATTTTTCAAATAAATCTTGTTCAACTTGTCTCTGAATATGATACTGTAACTCTCTAAATAAATTATGAGAAGCTGTTCGCCCATGTTCTTCTAATATAAAGTCACTTCGAAGTTCATCTCCTAATTCTATATCAGCTCCATACTCCTCTTGAGCCTCCTCCAAACTGATAACAGCATCTGACTCTTTTTCAAATCGCTCATCTCCATCCTCTGCAACAGTAATAATCTGCTCTACCTTATAATTTTTCTTCTCCATATCTACTGTAGCTTCAAAATGTGAAGTGTAACTAGTACATCTTTTTGCTGTTTTGATTAACGCTTCCTTAAACGCATCTATAGCAGACTCCAATGATATACTCTTCTCATGTGCCATAGCCTCTATAATATCAACAATTTTTTCCATAACTTAGCTCCTTTTCTCTATTATAAACTTAACAATGTGTTACTAATATGTGTGATTTTATCGGTTGTTTGTAGAAGATGAATTATAGCTAAACTTACCTTTAAGTAAAATAGGTATAATATTTTTAAACATAAATATACTAGATTATATATTTTTTTAAGGATTACAAGGAATGAAATTAAAACTAGCAAGGACTTCAATAACAGCTAAACCCAAGCAGATAGAGCTGTCAAAAATTGAAGAGGATTTGGAAAAGAGGTCTATATTTTATTTTGATAAGGAGAACTCTCATAAAGACTTGAAGGCACTTATCGAGCATTTTGAAGAGATGGAGTACTCTGTATATATGCGTGAAGTAAAGTTTGGACTAAATGAAAATGAGTTTATATATGAAGTACATATAGTTAAGTAGGTAGAGTTATATCTTAATGAAAAAACTTTATATAGAGACCTTGGGGTGTGCTATGAATGTCCGTGATAGCGAACATATGATAGCAGAACTAAATCAAAAAGAGCCTTATGAGTTAACAGGGGAGCTTAGTGAGGCTGATTTGATTATCATAAATACATGCTCCGTGCGTGAAAAACCAGTATCCAAACTCTTTTCAGAGATTGGCGTTTTTCGTAAATACAAAAAAGATTCTGCAAAAATTGGTGTAACAGGTTGCACCGCCTCTCACTTAGGAAGAGATATTATCAAACGAGCTCCAGTTGTTGATTTTGTCTTGGGGGCTAGAAATGTATCTAAACTATCAAAAATTATCGATAAAAAACATGCCGTTGAGGTTGATATAGACCATGATGATAGCAGATATGCTTTTGGAGAGTATAGAACAAATCCATTCAAAGCGATGGTAAATATATCTATGGGGTGTGACAAATCATGTACATACTGTATTGTTCCTGCCACAAGAGGAGATGAAGTCTCTATACCTGCTAACTTGATTATTGGTGAGATAAAAAAGGCTGTAGCACTTGGAGCCAAAGAGGTTATGTTACTTGGACAAAATGTTAATAATTATGGTAAGTATTTCTCATCAGACCAAGAGAAGTGTAATTTTACAGAGCTACTAAGAAGAGTCTCTGCTATAGATGGATTAGAGAGAATTCGTTTTACATCTCCACACCCTTTTCATATGGACGATGAGTTTTTAAGAGAGTTTGCTACTAATCCTAAAATATGTAAACAGATTCATGTACCTCTTCAGAGTGGTTCTACCTCTCTACTTAAAGCGATGAAGAGAGGTTACACAAAAGAGTGGTTTATCAATAGATGTAAAAAAATACGAAAACTATGTCCAAGAGCTACTATCTCCACAGATATTATTGTTGGCTTCCCAAATGAGAGTGATGATGATTTTGAAGATACAATGGATGTACTTGAAGAGATTCGATTTGAACAACTATTCTCATTCAAATACTCCCCTAGACCACTTACTGCAGCTGCAGAGTATAAAAATCAGATACCCAATGATATAGCAAGTGCTAGATTGACTCGATTACAGGCGAGACACACAGAGATAGTAGATGAGATTATGGATGCACAAATAGGAAAAGAGCATATGGTATATTTTGATGAGTTAAAATCTAATGGTAGAGTATCAGGTAGAGCAGATGATGGAAAACTATTTTTTGTTGAGGGTAGTGAAGAGTTGCTAGGAAAAATAGAGAGGGTAAAAGTGATTAAAACTTCAAGAGGTGCATTGGAAGGTGAGCTTATGATGGTGAATGTTTAATTGAAAAAAAAATTCTTTAGATGGGTAGGGGTAATTATCATACCTATTCTACTCTACTCTCTTATGCGTCTTTTATGGTTAACCTATAGAAAAAAATATCATTTTATAGATGAGATTATAGAGGAGCAGTGTATTGCTGTGACATGGCATGGAGAGCTTCTTGTTTCACCTCAAGTCTATAGAGAGCTTAGAAAAACTCAACTAACATCAGCTATTATCTCTCAACACTTCAATGGAGAACTCATCGCTAGAGTATTAGGTTTTTTTGACATTCTAGGACTTCGTGGCTCTTCAAAAAGGGGAGCAAAATCTGTACTTATAAATGCTATAAAAGCGATAAAAGATGGACGAACTATAATGATAACACCAGATGGACCAAGAGGTCCTAGATATAGTATGAGTGATGGTGCAGTAGCCTTGGCTCTTCGTTCAAAACTCCCTATTATGGTTGTCAACTATATTCCTAGCTCCTATTGGCAACTCGGCTCTTGGGATAAATTTCTAATTCCAAAACCTTTTTCTAAATTAGAGATATATCATCAAATTATAAATCTCGAAAATATGACTAAAGATGAGGCAAAAAAACATCTAAAATCAGCAATGAACAGCTACTCACTATAAAAATATAAATTATATGATTAATTTTTATTTTAAAGCTTAATATAAGATTAAACTTAATATTATATAAAAAATTATTAAATCACTATATTATAGATAAATATAAAAAAACAACTATTAACACAAGCTGTTAAATATGAGAAATTTGTTATAATAATATATAGGAAGTTAAATGTTATTTATAGAATTATTAAAGCAGGAGAGAAATCATGAGTAGTAAAGAGCCGTATGTAACTATCACCCACTATAAAGAGAGAGAATTCTATTTTTTAAATTATGCTATTCAGACAAAAGATGGAATAATTCCAAAAGAGATAGAGCAGTTTCATGAGAGTGATAAAAAGAAATTTATTGAAAAAATCAATATACTCCAATCACAATACCCAAACAATCACATAGTATCCATATCACTATTAGCAAACCAAACCACTAGTCAAAATGATGATAGAAACCGAGCTACAGCTAGAGTCTTTAACAATAATTTTGTTACTCAAGAGAATATAGATGTAGGAGATATACCTACTACACTATACTTTTCACCCTTTACAATACTTTATCAACAGTACAAAGATATATTAGATGATAAGTTAACTCTATTAATTGGTCTTTTTGATAGAAAACTATTTATGATGTTTGCTACGGCAGATAAAATTCATCAGAGTTGGACAATTGGAACTAGAGGTTTATCAGAGAAACAGGTTGCAGATAGAGTATACAAGAGTATGCAGGCCTATTATAAGATTTCATATAGTTTTGCTGACCATATAGAGATGCTCGTCTCTGATGATTCTCCAAAACTTCTTAAAGTCCTAAGAGAGGAGCTATCTCTACATATAGAACTCCACCAAAATAGCATTCACAATCTGCTACACAATATGGCATCAAAACAGGAGATTGCCCAGAGTTCATATATAAAATCATTTAAAAAGATAGAAATCTCCAAAAAGAGAGTAAAAGAGAAGCCAATTAGTAGTACTCACACTAATTCTAAAAAAATTTCACCAGTTCAAAGTGACAATTTGAGTGATATTAAGATAACAGATAAACAATCTAATGGTGCATTGAACTCTATAAAATCTATCTTTTCTGGTTCGTCTATGGTCTCTGCTATTCCTCTTCTAGTTGTATTAGCCGTGGGTGGATTCTTTTCTATCAAAAATAGTGAAATATCAAACCAAATCGCTCAAAAGAGCAAACAGATTTCTGCACATCAAGCAAATATTGAGTTAGTTGAGGTCTCTAATAGACTCTTTAAAGCTATGGGAAAAAATGGTGAGCTAAAAATTGCAAATATCTCTACAAAAGAGATTGAGATTAAAGGTGTGGTTTGGGGTATAGAACCACTAAAAAATAGTCTGAACAAGTTATATAAAGATGGAAAGTTTGTTATCAAACCACTTGAAAACTTTATGACAGAGTTCTCTTTCACAGCAAAATAAAAAAGGGAGTAAATAGATTATGAACACAAAAACACTATCACCAATAACAAAAATTTGGTTTGTTATATCACTACTAGTACTACTTTTATGGGTTATTCCTAATATGGTATCATATTACAAAAACCAAAAAATATATAATCAAAAAGTCTCTCAACTAGAGACACTTGATAAAAGAGAGAATAAATTAGATGCTAAAAAATTTCACTCAGAGGTCTTTAGAGGAGATGCCCAAAAATATTTTAATCAAGTTCAAGTAGTCTCTGCTTCTGATAATAGCTACAAAGTTACCATGCTTTTTGACAAAGAGTCTCTACCTAAATTTCATAATTTCTTAAAAGAAATCTCTCTAAACTATAAAGTCTCTCTCAAAGATGAAATAGTATATAGGGAAGTAAATAAATCTATAGAGGCAGATATAGTTGTGAAACCTTTTTAAGGTCTAACTTCTCCGTATAGTAGTAACCTCTAACTTTTGGGGGTACTTTTGCTATACGGCAACTCTCTTTGAATCTTTTTGGCATAACCTCTTTGAGATATGGTGCAATATATACTCTGTTATCAACTCTCTCAACAGCCCACACCCCACCAAATACTATAGATTTTTCTCGTACCAAGTCATCTCTTTGAGCAGAAGAGAGTAGATAACCCAATTTTTTAAGATACTTATCAACTATACGCACAATAATATCACGATTATCTATCTCCAAAATATAGAGTTTATTATAATGAAAAAGCTCTCTATATCCACTCATCAAAATATCTTTATCCTGCTGTAGATACCTAAAACTCTTCTCTATCCCACTCTTATATTTCTCTATCAACTCATTGGTAAACCTATTTCTAAAATAGTTTCTCTCATACTTCTCATCACTATTGCTTTGGTCAACAAAATATTTATAACTATTTCCCTCCAAATACCCCATAAGCTCATCTTTTGAGTGATGAAGAACAGGACGAATTAATCTATACTCCTTTCGCATAGATATAGGCTCAAGCCCCACCATCTCATTAACCCCTGCCCCCTTGCTTAATCGCATCAAAAGCCACTCCAGTTGGTCATTAAGTTGATGTGCTGTAATTAGATTATCATAACCATACTCCTGCATTAAACTATCAAAAAAGCTATACCGAAAATCTCTCGCATTTTTTTCAAAATTACTACTAAAAGAGGGAGCTTTGGTTATATGGGCTTTGAGATTATATTTTTGAGCTAACTCTATAGCATACTGCTCCTCCTCTTTGCTCTGCTCTCTTATCCCATAATTTATCAAAGCTATATCAAAAAAGATTTGATTCTCTTGGAGTAGATAAAATAGTGCAGAGGAGTCTACTCCTGCTGAGAAGGCTAGGAGGTTTTTTGAGGTTTGTAGTGAGAGGAGTGTCTGTTTTGAGAGGTTAATCATAGAAGTCAACTAAAACACCTTATAATTACCCCGAGTATATCCAAAATTATTTAAAAACATTACTTATCAATCTCCCCAATAACCTATCCCCCACCAATTGGGTAACCTCAACCTCATAGATAGCTCCAAAGACC
>CAZSHP010000086.1:0-8515 GCA_964606545.1 uncultured Sulfurovum sp.
TGTTGTTTGAGCTTAGAATCCCCTGCCTTTAGGCATGGGGAGTATGTCAAAATAGCTTATATAGGAAATGTAGCTCTAGGGCATAATTTGGAAGTTTTTCTCAATGTATCAAAAAAATATTCTGATATTACTTTTCTGATTATTGGAGATGGTTCTGGCTTATTATTTTTAAAAGAGTATGCAGAAAAATATCAATTAAATAATGTTGTTTTTAAAGATAAGATTGAATGGAATAGATTAATATCTTATTATACTAATAGCTCGATATTATATGCCCAATTAGATGGAAAAGAGTATCAAATGGCTATGCCTTCAAAACTTTATGAGTATGCTTCTGTTGGATTACCTATAATATACGGAGGAGTAGGTTATGCTAACTCTTTTGTAAAAAATCTTGAAAATTCAAAGGCTATTAAACCAAATAGTATAAAAGATTTGGTATTAGCTATAGAGTCTATATTAAAATATGAAATTTTGATTTCTAAAAAAAATAGAATATTTATACAAAAACATTATATTAGAGAAAAAATTTCTAAAAAATTAAGTGTAATGATAGACAAAATAGTATATTAAAAGTATAGTGTGTTCTTTTGTTAAGACTACTTAACTCAAATAATTTACTCTTTCAAGAGTTAAATTATATTTTTTAGTTATAATAAAATATAAAATTAAAAAAAGGAGACTTTATGTCACTACCTAATCTAACAATTCCATTTGAGTTGCCAATTGATATTCCTCTGTTGGTTCATCCCGCAGTAGTTCATTTTGTAATTGCTATCCCTATAGTTATTCTTATGATAGAGATAATCAATCTAGGATTTAAAAAACGAGCATTATCTTTTCTCTCTCTCTTTCTAATGGTTGTTGTGGCTGTTGCAATGAGTGCAGCGTATTTTACAGGCTCTGTAGATGGCAAGGAGGCGTACTCATTACTTGTCTCAGAGGGACAAGCAGAACTCAAAGAGCATAAGCTTCTAGGTATCTATTTGGTTTATGGTTCTTTGGTTATGATTTTTCTAAAACTTTTATTTATGGCTTTCTCTAAAATTGTAGCAAGACTATTTTTTCTTTTGATACTTATTGGATTTATAGCTGTAACATTAAAACAGGGTAAAGATGGTGGAGAGTTAGTATATGAGTATGGTGCTAACAATAAAGCAGTATCTACTGTAAATGATAAGTTAGATGACCTCCAAGAGGAGTATGATGAGCTAGAGGAGGAGAGCAAAAATAGTGAAGCTGAAACTAAACTAAAAGAGCTTCAAGATAAGTATGATGCTCTAGTAAAGAGTAGCAAGGAGTCCACAGAGAAAAAAGAGGAAGTTATAGTAGATACTTCTAAAACAGAACCCAAAGAGGCTGTCGTTGAGAAAATAGAAGATAACAAAACAGAGGTTTCTGACTCAAATGACTCTAATGGTAGCTAATGAGTAACTTTTGAGTAGTATGGAGTAAAATCCATGCTACCATTCTATTATATTATTAAGTATCTTCTTATTTATCTTGTACTATATTTCGTTTAAAATAAGGATACATAATGAATAGAATCTTTTCACTCTACAAAAAAATTTTTGGTAATCAAAAATCAAATATTCCTGCCCTCTTCTTCTTTGGATTAGGGATATTTGGAATACTCACTCTTCTTAGTAGCTTTTTTACAGATTTTCTACTATTTCCCTTTGCTCTATTGGCAACTATAGCTAGTTTTTCTGCTGTTTGGTATCTCAATATTTTGGGTTCTTTGACAGAACAGGTTGGTAAACTTGAGACGACTATCGAATCACTCAAAGATAGTAATGATACTCTCCATAGTGAGCTTTTGGCTCTAACATCTCTCAGAAAAAATTTAGAGTTGTATGCAAAGGATAATCAAAAAGATTTCTCAAAAGTTCTAAAAGATATTAATGGTAGTTTTAGTAGATTGGAGAGTATTACAAAAGAGAATGAGAGAGTACTTGTAGCTAGAGTTGCCCAAGATTTGGAGTTTTTGGATACAAAAGAGGGGATGAGACGAGATGAGTATGAACGATTTATCAACAGAATTCCTAATAATCTAAAAGATAAATTCAATGAGTTGGGTTATGCCTCTTTTGATAAAGTAGCAGGGGATAATAAAATTGTGGATTACAAAGAGATAAAAAACATTGTACAATCGGTGGTCGCATAGTGTCAAAAAAGGATAGAGAGAAATGGAACAAAAGATACCAAAACAACCCTATCCCAGATAGACCAATAGAGTTAATAACTAACTATACCAATCAAGCCAAAATTGGAAGAGCTTTGGATATAGCTTGTGGGATGGGGCGACATAGTAAATATCTAGCCTCTGTTGGATTTGAGGTGGATGCGTTGGATATTAGTTCTGTAGCCATAGAGGAGATTAGTAATATTCCAAATATCTATCCAAAAGAGGTAGATTTTGACTCTTATGAGCTTCCAAAAGATAGATATGAGCTGATTATTTGTACTTTTTTTCTAAAGAGAGAGCTATTTCTACCTATAGTTGATGCTCTAAAGGAGGATGGGGTATTTATCTATGAGACTTTTGTCTATCACCCCAATAATCAGCAGAGACCATCAGAGCGTTCTTATCTTTTGGAGTCAGGTGAGCTAGAAGAGGTCTTTAGAGACAAGCTAGATTTTATCTACCTTGATGAGTACTGGTCAGAGACCATGAAGGGGCATAAGATGAAAAAAGTCTCTCTTGTTGGTCGAAAGATTGGCTCTTAATTCTCTAGTTTTAACTCAAATATATTATTACCATCTTGATAGTAGTAGTATAGTCTATATCCTAGTCGTTTTGTGACATTGTTTACAATATATAGTCCTAGACCAAATCCTGAGTTTCTTTTCTCTTCTTGTGTGAATGGTTCGAGATAGTACTCTAGTGGATGCTCTAGGCTTTTTCCTTTTGATGATACTTTTATAGATTTGCTATGGGTTGTTATAGTTGCATGAGAGTCTTCGCTATATTTTATAGCATTATCTATTAGATTTTTTACAGCTAGAGAGAGAAGTCTTCTATCTGTTGTCAATATTTCATCACTAGTTTTTATTGTTAGATTCTCTATATTACATAGAAGTAGACCTATACTTTCATCAATAATATCATTGATGGAGATTTTTTTTAGTTTTGGTTGGAAACTTTGTGTGGTGAGTCTCTCTATTTCTGCTAGTTCATCTATTAATTCATTCATTCTAGTAAAAGCACGAATTAGTGTTTTTTTGCTATTGCCATCTTCTACCATTTCTATTGCGATACGACCTTTTGTCATAGGTGTTTTGAGTTCGTGCATCATATTACGCATAAAGAGGTTTTTGGATTCTAGCAGAGTTTTGATATAGTGTATAGCATTATCAAAGCTTTGTGCTATCTGTCCTATTTCATCAGAGCTTTTATTTGTGATTTTGATATTCATATTGCCTTGTGCAAACTCTGAAATCTGTTGATTTAGTTTTTTTAGAGGTGATAATTTTCTTGTAATACCAATATATAGAAATACAAACAAAATAGCAATAAGTATAGCAATTAAAACTGTAATCTTGATACGGATATTTTTTGATTTTATATCTTTTAACATTAGATTAAATCCATATCTCTGTAGATATATATATCTAGCATCACCCACTGCAAAAATTTGCATCCGTCCATATACGGATTCACCTTCAAATACTACTTTGCCTTTGCTTAAAATAAGAAGGCGATTTGCATCAATAGCTACAGGTTTTACTAATGAGTTTTTATAAAATTTGTCTAATTCATCTAGGGTAGGGTTTAATTGGGCTGTTGATAATAGAGCATTTGAGATGAGTTGATAACGGGAAATTTCATCATTTTTTTGTCTTTCTTTGTCCCAAGAGATAAACATAAACAGAGCTGTAATAAGTAGAGATAATACTAGTGCAAAAAGAATATTGATAAAGGTATTGACAGATATATTTTTCATCTAAACTTTTTCTGTCAACAGATACCCTACACCTCGAACAGGCTTGATATAGGAGTTCTCTTTGTCTATATTAGATAGTTTATGTCTTATCCTAGAAATCATTACATCAATATTTTTTATAGAGCTATTATCATCAATATGTTCACTATCATATAGTAACTGTTCTCTCGATACTGCTGAGTCTTTGTGTTTTATAAGTATGGAGAGTATATCAAACTCTGCGGCTGTTAGTTCAAGCAATTTTCCATTGAATAGTACAGACCTAGCATTATTATTGAGTTCAAAACGAGATTTTGGTGCATCTGAATCGCTATTATTTATCTGAACTCTTCGCAAAATGGTTTTGATACGAGTTACAAGCTCTCTTGGGTCATAAGGTTTTGGCATATAGTCATCAGCTCCTCTCTCTAGGGCGATAACTTTGTCTGTTATATCATCTCTAGCCGATGAGACAATAATAGGAATGGTAGAGCGTTCTCTCACTTTTGGGATAACCTCTAATCCATCAATTCCAGGAAGAGTTAAATCCAAGATAATTAAATCAAACTCATGTTGAGTCAATAGAGATAGTCCAATATAAGGCTCCTCAGCAGAGATAACACTAATGTCAAACTTATTTAAGTATTCAGTCAAAATCTGAGAAAGCTCATAGTCGTCTTCAATCATTAATATTTTTATGATGGTAAATCCTTAGTCCGATAAATTGTTGGTATAATAGCATGATAGAGGTTAAAGTTACGCAGTTAAATATCATCATCATTGCCCACGAGTGTTTATTACAAAGGAGGTCTAAAAATGTTCTATCAAGGGAGTATATATATTTTTCAGAAAGGAGTTTATTATATACTAAATCTCGTGAACAATGATGATGATACTTTCTCTTCTTATGTTGAATTATAATCTATAATTGTTAATCATCAACCAATGAAAAGTTAATCAACGGTTAATGGTGTAGAGTTTAAAAAATATAGAAGTTTAAATTAAAAAGAATTTTAGTTTAGATATAATTGAAATAAATTATTAATATATTTTTTTAAATTTAAAGAAAGGTATAATATGAAAAATATAAAATTATCAATTATCGCTTTTATCTATATCGGAACTCTATCTTATGCAGGTGGAGAGTTCTCTACTATTACACCATATGAAAATGAAGATATAATAAATGCTGTTGAGGAGTCAGTTGTTGTTGAGCCAGTCACTGTTGCACCCAAGCATATCTCTCCACCTCCATCTATACCAAAAAAGATTGAATCAAAAGATATAAACCCAAGTGGTTTCTATGCAGGATTAGGTATTACAGGTGCTAGATATGATACTTCATGTAACTGTGCAACTGGAGCAGGAACAGATAATAGCGTAGCTATACTAGGGAGAGTTGGATATGATTTTAACAGATATATAGGGATAGAGGCTAGAGGATTGAGAACTATCGCTTCGGATGATGGTGCTGAAATTTCACATGCAGGACTATTTATAAAACCTATGGTTCCTATTCAAAAATATACTAATGTATATGGGTTAATCGGTGCTGCAAAGACCTCTACAAAAGGGGAGCTTCAAAGAGTTTCAGCAGAGGGATTAGCTCTTGGTGCAGGTGTAGAGGTTGACCTCTCTACGGATAAAGCAAAAGAGGGAAAATACTCCAGAGAGTTTGATGGTGAGGGAGACCAAGAGAAGGGGGTAGGGTTATTTATTGATTATGAGAGATTAATAGTCAAAGATAACTCACCTGATATAGATACCATCTCAGCAGGTGTTACTTATGATTTTTAGATAAAATAGTCACTTTTTATTTTAATTAAATCTGTTTTTTGATATTATTTTTTAATATACTTTAAAAAGGATTTATATGAAGAAGCTATTTCTATCTCTATTTATGCTTATTTTTCTTATATCTTGTGAAACAGGATACAAAGGAGAGATAAACTCTTCAAAAGAGGATAGTGTATCATTTGATACCCACAAAGAGCCAAAAGCATCTTATGTAGAGTATGCAGAGCCACTAGAGTCTGAATCTTTTGATGCAGAGTTTTCAGGTGGTGATGTAAGTGATGATTTGGATATTGGAACTATACGAGTTAGTGAGCAAAAAGATTCGGTTCGTTTGGTATTTGATACCTATAGATGGAATCAAACAAGTGAATATTTAGGTGAAAAAGTTGATTTTGTAGGCTCTTATAATTTTGATTACTCTCCTGAAAAACTACTGATTACTGCTACTGTAGATGGTTATCGTGCATTCTCTGCAAAATTCCCAACATTTAATAAAAATAGTTTAGTAGAGGAGATGTATTTTGATGAGTATATCGATGATAGTGGGTATAGATTTTTTATTAAGCTACGATATGATGCAGAGGTCAAGGTATTTAGTCTTAAAAATCCTGGTAGAATCGTTGTGGATATAACTGCAAATTAAGCTATTTGAAGTAGGGACTGACAAAGTCCCTCTATAGAGTTAAATTTTATCTACAACCTGTATACCTAAAATATCTAAACCTTTTTCTATTACATTAGAAGTGAGTTTAGAGAGTTGGAGTCTGCTTATTTTAGTTTTCTCTTCTACACCCTCTTTTAGTATAGGATTCTGCTCATAGAACTTCATAAATAGGGTTACTAAGTCATATAGATATGAGGTGATAGTGTGTGGGGTAGCATCAATAGAAGCTTTGATTAGAGTATCTTCGAACTTTAAAATCATTAGAGCTAATCTATGCTCTAGCTCATCACCTATTACTATATCTCCTGTGACCTCTGCGTTGTATCTTCTAAAGATAGATTGGATTCGTGCATAAGCATACTGCATATATAGAGCTGTATTGCCATCAAAACTTAGCATCTTATCCCATGAAAAGAGATAGTTGGACTCTCGGCTTATACTCAAATCGGCATATTTAACAGCACCAATACCAATAGCTGTAGCTACTCTATTTAGCTCCTCTTCATCATACTCATTTCTCGTTTTTATGGTCTCTTTTGCACGAGATACGGCTTCATCTAGTAGGTCTACTAACTTGACTGTACCACCATCTCTAGTCTTAAATGGTTTTCCACTCTTGTCCATCATTGTTCCAAATGCGATATGTTCTAATAATACGGATTTATCTACCATATCTGCTTTTTTGGCTATGGCAAATACCTGTTTGAAGTGTTGAGCTTGTCTTGCATCTACTACATAGCAGATTCTCTCTGCTCCAAGCTCTTTGGCTCTGAATCTTATCGCAGAGAGGTCAGTTGTGGCATATAGATAGCCACCGTCTCCCTTTTGGACAATAACAGGTGGCTTATCCTCTCCCTCTATAAATACACACTCTGCTCCATTTGAGTTGGTAGAGATATTCTTCTCTTTTAGGATTTTGATTATCTTTGGAAGTTCACTATTATAAAAACTCTCTGCTCTAACATCCTCTCGTGTTAGATTGACTCCTAGTTTACTATATACATCTTCACAGTGACCCAAAGAGGTGTCTATAAATTTTTTCCATAGATTTAAACAGTGTTCATCACCACTTTGAATCTTGACAACATACTCTCTAGCCCTGTTCGCAAACTCCTCACTTTGGTCAAATCGTACCTTTGCATCTTTGTAGAACTGCTCTAGGTCTTTTAGGTTTTGATTGGCATCTGCTCCCTGCTCCTCTAGGTAGGCAATAAGCATCCCAAACTGTGTACCCCAATCTCCTATATGGTTTTGGCGAATAACTTCATCTCCTAAAAACTCCAAAAGAGTTGCCAAGGTATCACCAATAATAGATGAACGCAGATGCCCTACATGCATCTGTTTTGCCATATTGGGACCTGAGTAGTCTACTACTACTCTCTGTGGGTTTTCTGTAAATCCAACTCCAACTCTGCTATCTTTCAAAACAGAGTTTGCCTGTTTGGCTAACCAACTGTTATCTAACCATATATTGATAAATCCAGGCCCTGCTACCTCTACTTTTTCTATCATGGTTTTTGTATCTATATATTTTATGATTGTAGTAGCTATCTCTCTAGGGTTTTTTCTTAGAATCTTAGCTAATCTCATTACTCCATTAAACTGGTAGTCTCCAAATTCAGGTTTGGTTGCATCCGATATAACAATATCTTTTGCTTCTATATTAGCATCTTCTAATGCTTTGCTTATAATTTGATTTAATTGTGATTTGATTTTCATTTATCTCTCGTAGGTTGAGTTGTAGGGTGGTGCTTTAAGCCCACCGTTTAGAATTCATAATGCTTATTTGGTGGGCATAAATGCACCACCCTACAAAGATTTAAGCTTTTTTAGCCGACTCTTTTACAGAGGTTACAGCCTCTTTAGCCTCATCTTTTATCTCTTTGGCATCAGCAACTTTCTCATCATCATCTTTGATAGCTTTTTTGAAGTCTTTAATCCCTTTTCCCATACCTTTTGCTAAATCAGGTATTTTTTTTGCTCCAAAAAGTAGTACTACTATTGCTAAGATAATAAGTAGTTCTGGCATACTTGGCATTCCCATGTCTGTTTCCTTTGATTTGTTTATAAAGGGATTATACTAATATTTTGTTAATTTAAAGTTTATGCTTGTCAATTTTACCAATCT
>CAZSHP010000087.1:0-8267 GCA_964606545.1 uncultured Sulfurovum sp.
GAATGCGATTATAGCAATTTTTTTTTTCAATGTAAAGGTTTTTTGAATATAATTTGCAAAAAAATGAAAAAAGGCAAAAAATGCGAAGCGATATAGTTAAAAAAGGGTACAATCGAGCCCCTCACCGTTCACTACTTAGAGCTACAGGTCTAAAAGATGAAGATTTTGATAAACCATTTATAGGAGTAGCCAACTCCTATATAGAGATAATACCTGGACACTTCTTTTTAGATAAGGTCTCTGCTATTATAAAAGATGAGATTAGAGCCAATGGATGTGTACCATTTGAGTTTAACACT
Organism: uncultured Sulfurovum sp.; assembly: GCA_964606545.1. Lineage (GTDB taxonomy): Bacteria > Campylobacterota > Campylobacteria > Campylobacterales > Sulfurovaceae > UBA1140. Next base: position 300 of record CAZSHP010000087.1, read on the forward strand.
ATTGGAGTAGATGATGGAATTGCTATGGGGCATGATGGGATGCTCTTTTCTCTTCCTAGCCGTGAAATAATCGCTAACTCTATAGAGACTGTTATGAACGCACACAAACTTGATGCTATGATTGCCATACCAAACTGTGACAAAATAGTACCAGGTATGATTATGGGAGCATTACGAGTAGATGTTCCTACAGTATTTGTTTCAGGTGGGCCTATGGCAAAAGGGTATAAAAAAGATGGAACACCTATTGATTTAGCAACTGCATTTGAGGCTGTTGGTCAATTTGAGGCTGGTGAGATTACAGAAGCAGAGCTAACTGATATAGAGTGTAATGCCTGTCCTAGTGGAGGAAGTTGCTCTGGCATGTTTACTGCTAACTCTATGAATACACTTATGGAGGCTATGGGAATAGCACTAGCAGGAAATGGTACTATATTGGCTCTAACAAAAGAGAGAGAAGAGTTGTATCGAAAAGCTGCTAGACGAATCTGTGAAATTGCTCTAATGAATCAAGATAACTCCTCAAAATATAATATGAGAAATATACTCAATGAGAATGCTATTAGAAACGCTTTTGCTGTAGATATGGCTATGGGTGGAAGTTCAAATACTGTTTTACATATGTTAGCAATTGCAAAAGAGGCAGAGGTAGATTTTAACTTAGAAAATATAAATTCAATCTCCAAACAGGTTTCACATATAGCTAAAATCTCTCCAAGCTTAACAACTGTTCATATGCAAGATATAGATAGAGCAGGAGGAGTAAGTGCTGTAATGAATGAGATGAGCAAAAGAGGTGAAGATATTCTAAAAGATAACCTCACTATAACTGGGGAGAGTATAAAAGAGAGAATCTCCAATGCAAAAATAGTAAATACAGATATTATACACACCATAGATAATCCATATAGCCAAGTTGGTGGACTAGCTATTTTATATGGAAATTTAGCAGAACAGGGAGCTGTTATAAAAACAGCAGGTATTACTGGTGATAGAGTATTTACAGGAACAGCTGTCTGTTTCAACTCACAAGATGAAGCGATAAAAGGGATTATCAATGGAGAAGTAAAAGCAGGAAATGTTGTAGTTATTCGCTATGAAGGACCAAGAGGAGGACCTGGGATGCAAGAGATGTTAAGTCCTACAAGTCTAATTATGGGTATGGGTCTTGGTGACTCAGTAGCACTTATTACTGATGGGCGATTTAGTGGGGCTACTAGAGGAGCTAGTATTGGTCATGTCTCACCAGAGGCTGCAGAGGGTGGAATGATAGGATTATTGGAGAATGGAGATGAGATTCATATTGATGTAGATAAGTATATACTACAAGTAAATATATCAGATGAAGAGATAGCTAAACGAAGAGCCAATTTTAAACCTATAGTAAAACCTCTCAAGAGCAAATGGCTAAGACAATATAGAGCATTAGTAACAAATGCAAGTTCAGGAGCTGTATTAGAAGCCCTATAGAGATATTTCCTTGAATTTATAATATATTATTATGAATTCAAGATTTAATAAGTTTTTGAATATCAGAAGCCATCATCACACCCTCTATAACATGGATGATGGTCTCTCTATCTCTATATATAATCATCGTAGGTAACTGATATATATCAAACTGCTCTGCTAAAGATGGAGACTCATCTGTATCAACCATCAGTATGGTTATATTTGTCATCTCCTCCTCTAAATCCTCCAATTCACACTCTAGGGCATGACATGGGTCACAGTACTCTGAACCGAACTTTACTATAACTATATCTTTTTTCTCAAAAGCCTTATCTATCTCTAGTTGAAAATTCTCTTCATCTACTTCAATCATCTCTTTATTCTCCCATTTAAGATAGGAACAAAATAACAAGGTTCAATAGCCTCTGCTGTAATTCTACCATTTCGTTTACGGTATCTAGTGATAATTTGCAGACCATCTTGCTCTATAGGAGCTAATAGTATCCCTCCATCTGCTAATTGGTCAAAAAGTACTTTTGGAATTTTTTTTGCTGTTGCAGAAAATAAAATCCTCTCATAAGGAGCATACTCTTTCCATCCTCTCTGACCATCATCATAACGAGTAAAAATATTATTTATTCCATCTTTTCTAAATCGCTTCTTTGCCTCTTTTAGCAGAGAGTCTATCCTCTCAATTGTGAATACTCGCCTACAGAGTTTTGAAAGAATTGCCGCTTGATAACCACTTCCACACCCTATCTCCAAAACAGTATCAACACCTTTTACTTCTAAATGTTGAGTCATTTTTGCAACAGTAAGAGGCGACGAAATCCATTGATTTTTTTGCATTGGCAAAGCATCTAATTGATAAGAGATATTCCCAAAACCCGTAGGTACAAACAACTTTCTATTAACCTTTAAAAATGCCTTTTTAACATGAGGGCAGAGTTTAAATTTTTTATTAATCTCCTCTACCATCTCTTCTTGTTTTGTTCCCACCGTTGTTTAGTCCTATCTATCAAATAAATTAAATGAGATTCTATCTAAAATGTGATTAAAAAAGCTAGTTTTGAATAAGCCTATTTAACTCTCTATGCAATCTATCGTCTCTAAAATTTATAAAATTTATATTATCTACTATATCTTTTAGAGTTGCTATCTCATTAGATATAGTCTTCTCTATTAATTTAGGGAGAGACTCCTCATCCGAAAATACAATTGAGAAGAGTTGGTCATCACTTAGATTAAAATAGACCCTCTTATCACTTCGTATAATATATAAAGTCTCCTTTCTATCCAAATTATTAAATATATAAAGAATAAAAAGTATAAAGATTCCACAAGAAATAGTTGATATAACTAGTAGACCTTTAGACAAAAGATATAATATAGCTGTCATAATTGGAACTATAATAATAAAAATATAAGAAACTGAATGTTCCATCTTGTATCCTTCTTTTCTAATTTTATATTAGAAGATTATCAACTATTTGTGTATTAGTTGGAGAAAATGTATAAAAATTAATCACTTTTCAATCTAATTTAGGATTAAATAGAAAAGTAACAAACAATCAAAACCAAAAAAAATAAGCTATAACTATTTTGATTATCTTGTAATAGTTATAACTTAAAATAATTACTATTTATAAAGCTTCGCTTTCATAGTTCTAGCATATTGTGGATTACTATCATCCAATACATTCCACTCTATCTCTACAGAGTAGTAATCTGTAGCCTCTCCCATAATTTTAATATTCATATAAATATGGCTATTTCTATACTCTATTGCAGGTATATTTCTATTTGTACCACTCATTTTTATAGTATTACCATCCATCTCCACTCTATCAAACTCCAGTGTATTCTTTGCAGGTTCCCCATTAAATGTAAATACAACCATCTCAAAATTTTCAACTCTAGCTGTCTTAAAATCAGCAGAAAACTCGATAGCAGAGTTATATTTATCTATTGGCATAGCACAAGTTACTCTATCCTCTTTACGAAGCTCTATTTGAAAACTCTGACCAGCAAGAGCTAAATTTGATGGAACAGTATCAAGATATATATCACTGTTATCATAATTCGTACAATATGGTTTCTCATCTCGTCCATTCATAGAGCTATTTCCAGCTTTTCTATATTTACAGACATAGATAAATCCACCCTTCATAGCTCCTGCTCTATATTGTGCCGTAGCACACCCTACCTCTCTACTCTCCTGCCAAATCACTTGTGTATAGTGTCCACACTTAATTCTCTTGCCATTATCATAATACGCCTCTTGACAAGAACCATCAGCATAATTATAAAGAGGTTTCTCTTCATCATACCAATGAGGCATAGCATCAGCAGTGGTAAGAGGTCTATTATCACTATGTGCATATAGATTCTCTCCATAACCTTTTGTACTATTCTCTGGGTCATGCTCAAACTCTCCACTATTGGCTAAAATATCTGCATAGGCTTTGGCTGCACTCTCCAAATCCATACTATAAGTCAAATCTGAGTCTGTATAGTAGTTATGCCTCTTCTCATTATGAAGTTTCAATACCTCTGCTTGAGTAGTAGTTAACTCCTGCGAACCTATGGTTATGGTTACATTATCAGCCAATACCTCTTGAGAGGAACCTCTATCATCCTTCTCTAGCGTACTATCACTTCCACAACCTACTAACATAGTGATAATAGTACTAGCTGTTGCTAATTTAATCAATTTCAAAAACACTAATATCCTTCCTCTACTCTTCTAATATAAGACCTCTTCTATCTATTCTCTTCCAACTTCCACCACTAAGCATACTATGCCCATCCTCTATCACCTCTTGACATCCGACGCATATCTCTGCAACACCGTTGTGAAAAGGGAAAGCAAAATCATAGATAGGATTTAATATCATATCTAAAGTTTTGTTAAAGAAACCTATTTTACCATTAATTTTTATCCGTGCCAAGCCCTCTTTGAATTTGTCAGCTCCTCCGTCATCCCCTCTCATAACAGAAATCGTCTTACCATCTTCTCGTATATAGTACCAACTATCACCAATAAGAGTGGCAACTAACTCCTGTTCTGAAAAGTCTAAAGTTTGTAGAAAATCTTTGCGAATATAAGTAGAGTACTGCTCTCTCTCTTTAATGGGTGTAGAGCTACACCCTAAAAAAAGCAGGAATAGAAATAATAAAGAAAAAAGCTTCATAAAACACCTTTTTCTTTAATTATAGCAGATATTTTTAATATTTTATATAGGTAATACCCTAATATTTTGGTCGAGTCTCTCTTTGAGTACATTCTCAATAGCAAAGAGTGTTCCTGTACTAGAACTAGCACAACCACTACAAGCACCGAGGTATCTAATATATATATCAAAATGAGAGCCATTTACCTTAATATCAAGCACCTCCATATCTCCACCATCCATAATTAACATCTGTCTGATATACTTATCAATAGTAGCATCCACTGCTTTTAATTTTTGGACAATAGTCATTTGTGCAAAATCAACAGGCCCTCCTGTTTTCATAGCATCTGCATTTTTTGCCATCTTCTCTTTTTCATACTCTTCTAGTAAATCAACTAGATATATATCTTTTGCCTCATGTCCACCAGGTCTGATACATGATTTACAAAATGCTCCTGCTTTGGTATAGTCTGTAATCTGCTCAATAGTAGTAAGGTCATTGAGTCTAATTACCTCTCTAAGAGTTGATAGTGATACTCTAGCACACTCACACACTATTACCTCACTCTCAAAGCTCTCCATATCTACACCTTTGTACATACCTGCAGCTTTTTTGATTACATCATATGCCATAACTGAACAGTTTTTAGAGATTACTCCATTTTGAATATAGTTATGCTCATCATGTTCAACCTCAAGAGTATAAACAGTAGCCATATCATTATCATCTATCTCTATTTTGTAGTTATTTCTCTCTATAGCACCCCAATCTCTAGCTGTTAACTCATGGACTCCATCCATATCTCTATATGGAGATACTCTATATCCATTGTGAGCCCAATTTAGAAACTTACTCTCATCAAAGTTCAAATCGTCAATAACAAAACAGTCAAATCCAATATTCTTAAAATCTTCTACTCTCTCTCTTTTATATTCGTTAAAATCTCTAAAAGGGAGTTTACTTGTAGTAACTTCGACAACCTTATTTTCATTCTCAAATACAAAATCAGGATTCATAGATTTTGTTTTATCCTCATTGAATCTCCAAAAAGTTCCATCACCAACAAATCGAATAGGAAGACTTCTATTATTGAAATACTCTTCATATTTTGTCTCTACCCTGTTTTTACCACCTTTTGTTGTTCCTCTTGGTTTATTAAGTGATGCGTATTGCTCTGCAAACTTTTGAGTTTTAAAATGTGTAGCTTCTCTTAATTTTTCAGCTGTTTTTTTGGCAGTTTGAGGATTAAACATTCTATTATCATAAGTTTGAGAATAACTTCTAATCTCACTCTCATGAATATGAGAAACAATATCTCCGTTCTTTAAATCCTGAACTTCAATCCACTCTCCATTATTATCCAAAAGTTTATGGTCTTTTGTAAATACAAAAAATGCAGGTATACCATTTGATTCTGTCTTTAGATAGACTCTAACTAGATAATCTTTTGGAACTTTATATGAGATTACTCTTTTTACTTTTGTATTCTCTAATCCATTTTTAGTATAAACTGCAACCTCATCACCCTCTTTAATCTCACCTATAGGCTTTTTTCCTTTTGGAGTAAGTACAGGCATGAAGTACGGTGAACAGTGCATCTTTTGTGGAGGAACGGCAGGAACATCAGGAGTATCACGCATCGCCATCTCTACATCTATATTTGTAATTTTTACAGCATCATCAACAGTTTTATATTTACAAAGCTCTGCCATAGTATCACTACTTGCTATTGCTGTTCCACATCCAAAACTTTTGAATTTTGATTCCATAATTACATCTGTGTTTGGATTTACTACCCAATATAGTCTAACAGCATCTCCACAACTCTCTGCTCCAAAGTCTGCTACAATTAGCTTTCCACCCATAGCTTCGGCTTGTTCTTCTGTTATCTCACCCATATTTCTTGGGTTATTCATCAAATCTGTTACTTTTTGGCTATACTCGTCCCATATAGTACCACCTACTAAACTCTCAAATCCCATATTTTTTCCTTTATATTTTATTTTTTCACCTCGTTCCATCCTCTCTGAGGTGGAATGAATAGAATTGCCTATGTATTCCACCTGAGGAGAGGTGGAACGAGTCTCAAATTAATGAGCTGATAATCCACTTTCATGTCCGTATGGAGCATAAGCGTATGAGCTAGAGATTTCTCTTAGTCTCTTAACTGCTTTTTTAACAGCTTCAAGCGTATAATCCATCTGCTCTTTTGTATTGTATCTACTTAAAGAAAATCGTATAGCTGTATGGGCCAAGTCATCATCTATTCCAATAGATTCCATTACAGAGTTTGCTTCTAAGTCTTCACTCGCACATGCACTCCCTGTACTAGCTCCAATTCCTGCACGGTTCAAGTCCCAAAGCATAGACTCACCCTCTATTCCTCTAAATGAGATAAGAAGGGTATTTGGAGTTCTATACTCTCTTGGAGTGACTACAAATGTATCTTTGATTTTAAGTAACTCATCTTCGAACTCATCTCTAAGCTCTCTTACATCTTCCATCTCATAGTCTATCGAATCAACAGCCTGTTCCATAGCTTTACCCATACCGACGATTCCTGCAACATTTAGTGTGCCTGAACGGTGACCACCCATTTGAGCTCCACCGTGAAATAGAGGTATTAACTCTTTGCCTTTTTTGATATAGAGTCCACCAACACCCTTTGGTCCATGAAATTTATGAGCAGAAAATGTCAAATAGTCTACATTGAAACTCTGAACATCTACAGGAATTTTACCAATAGCTTGAACTGCATCTGTATGAAAAAGGACTTTAAACTCTTCACAAATAGCACCTATCTCCTCTACAGGGAAAATAGCACCCGTTTCGTTATTTGCCATCATAACTGATACAAGAGCTGTTTTACTAGTGATATTATCCCTTACACTTTTAGCCTCTATTAGACCCTCATTATTAATTGGAAGATATGTAACTCTACACCCCATAGATTCAATGAACCTTGCTGTTGCAATTACAGATGGGTGTTCTACTTCACTAACTATTATATGATTTTTTCTACCTGTTAAGATATATTGAAAATAGATACTCTTTAGTACCCAGTTATTGCTCTCTGTTGCACAAGAGGTCATTATTACTGAATCCTCTCTTGGAGCATGAATTCCTGCGTATATCTTCTCCATTGCTGTTCTAAGTGGAGCGTGTGTCTCTCCTGCAAATGCGTGTAGTGAGTTTGGGTTACCATATTTCTCTGTAAAAAAAGGCTCCATTATAGCTTTTACTTCTGGGTCTACCATTGTGGTTGCATTATTATCCAAATAAACTTTCATATTTTCCCTTCAATTTTTAAATCGGACAAACTTAGTCCTAATTAACTTT
>CAZSHP010000088.1:0-8072 GCA_964606545.1 uncultured Sulfurovum sp.
TGCATTATTGGGCGATTGGGGTCGTAGTTTTTGGGTTTGCAACTATATCCCTCTACTACCTCTTGACCCATCTCATTTATCTTAGGCATGAGTAACTAAATCCTTTACATAGGCATGATAGGGGATATTGATGGTTGTCGGACAGAGGGCAGTCCGACCTACAGTTTTGTATTTTATATCCATTGTTTTGTTACTTTTTATATGTTTTACCGAAATAATTTCTATAGTTGTACCTTGGTAGATGGCTTTGTCATTTTTTTTGATTTTGGTAATTTTGTCTTCATAGTATGCACACATATTTCTCCTTTTTATATGTTTTTTAGGGATTCTATCATCTGAAAATAGCCAATCATCGCCTCAAAGCACATTCTCCAAACTATCTCCATAGAGATAAACGCCATAATCATAAATAGTATAGATAATATTTTTCTCTTTAGTGTCAATTTACCAAAGAGAGATATTAAAAAGCTGTTGAATCTATCTAACAGATGAAATTTTCTCTGTAAATAAGCCTTGCTAAGCCACATCATAATAGGGATAATTACTGCACCCAAATAGTAGGATAGAATCAGTATATCTATGGATATAAAGGTTCTGAAAGTTAAAAAATCTATCATTTTCCGTTATACTTCTCTTTTTTATCATAATCTTTTATTAACTTATAGGTAGCATGAAGTGTAGCTACTGTCATAGTTGAGCTTCCAAATCGCCCCTCCATAAGCACAGCAGGAATATCATAATATTCACAAAATCGTTTTCCATAATCTTTGGACTCTACTACATTTACAAATCCAACAGGAAAGAGAATAAAGGCTACATTTTTTAAATCAACTCCCTTATCTAGTAGGGTATTGATACTCGCATAAATAAAAGTTGGGGCGTTTCCACATGCTAGAATCATTGGTTTATCTTTATGCTTTTTTATAGCTTCTACTACAGCTCCATAGCTTCTTGTGGTTTTGTTCTTTTTTGCATACTCATAAGTAAAAGGTTCATTAATATAACAAACTACTTTATTACCATAAGTGTTTAGATAAAATTGGCTTAATCCTACCTTTATCATATTTACATCCACTATGATTTTTGCTTTTTTCTTTAGTAGCTCTTGTATTCTTGGGATAGCATTTGGGGTAAAATGAATATTTTCCAATACTTGTTCAAAACATGTTGATGTATGAATTAGTCGGCTAATCACCTCTATCTCATTTTTATCAAACTTTTTGGCTTTTGGGTAGTCTCTTAGCTCATCTGCTATTATCTCAAAAGAGCGAACCGATATGTCTGCTCCTATATTGATTGGGGGTTGTTCCTGTTTGAATGGTCTATTATCTATAATCATAGGCGATTTTTATCAATTTATCACTTAATTTTTGGTTAAATGGAAGAATTATAAGCTTATCTTATTATTACTATTTGTTACAGTTTTTATTTTTATAAAGAATATATATGAAATATAAATTACTTTTATTGATTAAAAGTGTATTATTAGAATATAAAATTTATTTAATCGGAGTTTAAAATGTTCAAACAGAGTTTAATCGTAATCGCAACACTAGGTCTTATTTCAGTATCAGCATCAGCATTTGACACAAAAACATGTGCAGGTTGTCATGGTGTAAATTTTGAGAAAAAAGCAATGAATGTATCTAAAATCGTAAAAGATTTAAGCAAAGATGATATAGTCAAAGCTCTCAAAGGTTACAAAGATGGTTCTTATGGTGGAGCAATGAAAGGTGTAATGGCTGGTCAAGCAAAACCTCTTTCTGATGCTGATATTGAGGCTATAGCTACTCAAGTTGCTGGTGGAGATAAAAAAGCAGAAGAAAAAACAGAAGCCAAAGCAGAAACAAAAGCTGATGCAAAAACAGAGGCTAAAGTAGAAGTAAAAGCTGAAGATAATGCTACAAAAGCAGAAGACAACACAACTAAAGCTGAAGACAATGCAACCAAAGCAGAAGACAACTCAAGTAAAGCAGAGCCAAAAGCTGAAGAGAAAAAAGAGGCTAAATAGTCTATTTAAAAAAATCTATAAAGAGAGTCATATACTTTTGGATATGACTCTTCTTGTATGAGACAATATCTTCTCCTTTGTAATTCATATTTTCAAATGTATAAATCTCACCTTTTTCTTTTATTATTTTAGTATCCATACCTATTTTAGGACGCATATATATAGTTGTTGTTGGTACTTCTTTGTCTAGTAGTGGAATTATCTCAAATCTGCTATCTCCTACACATAGAGGTCGTTTTATCTTAGCTGATGCCTGTGAAAATGAGGTTACACCTGCTATCACCTCTGTAGTACAGTAGAGTTTTGGGTTTTGAACTTTGATAATATCAAGTAGATAGTAGACAGTGCTATATACAGCACTATCTCCAAGTGTTACAAAGCTTAAAGTTTTGTGGGTTTCAAATCCATTATATAAAATATCTACTTGATATTGCCAATCCTCTTTTTTGAAGTGCATTGGAGTATAAACAGGGATAATTGGTTTACTAAAGTTATGCTCCTGCATTAGTTGATTGACAATTTTGTAAGTTAGAGATTTATCAAAACTGTGATTTGGACTTTTGGTAGGGACGCAGATAGCATCACTATTTTGCAAGGCTCTTAGAGCTTTTATAGTAATAAGCTCACTATCACCAGGTCCCAAAGAGACCATATATAACTTCTTATCCAAGTTTTATAATTTCCTCTTTGATATTTTGAGATATAATATTTCTTATATCTTCTATTTCAATTAGATTAAATCTATCTGATTTAGTAATGGATGGTACTATTTTTGACTCGAAATGTTCATCTAGCTCATCTTTTATCTCTACCATATCTTTGATATAGTGATTTCCACTAACCAAAAGCATAGGAACAACTTGAATATGAGTAATACCATCTCTTTTCATCTGCTCAATAAGTGACTCTTTGATAGCATAGTAGGGAAAAGCACCTTCTAGTGAGCATGTATAGTTTTTTTTGTTCAAAAGCCTCAAAAACTTATCCGTATAATCTACCGAACCAAGTCCTGCCAAATCCAAAAGAGGTACACCGTGAATTACATACAGATTTGCCCATTTTTCATTGTCTATCTTCTCATTTAATTTTTTAAGGAACAGAGATGTCTCTTTTGTTCTGTTGATAATCGCTTTTGTAGCTCTAATATTGGCATAAGAGAACTCATTAAAACCTTTAACTGTTCTTAGAAGTAGTTCATGTTCATCTGTGGGAAATAGATTGATAGATGCTACGATAATATTTCTATATCCCAGCATATCAACATCAGCTAATAGTTGAGGTAGATTTTTGTACTCCATCTCTCTACTATGTAAATCTTTTAGAACCATTCTTGAACTAAAAGATAAGAAAACATCCACCCCTTCAAATCTCTGTTCTATCTCCTGTTTTAGAGCAAGATACATCTCCTGCTCTATTACAGACCCAAAACATGACAAGATAATAGCCTTGTCTCTTTTATAGTGTCTATATCGTTTCATTACGCCACACAGTTAGTTAGACGACTATTCAGTAGAATATTACACTTATCGCTTTTATAGAATGCTTTGACTAGCGATAAAACAGCAAGGTCAATTAGTGGTTCGATAAGTACTACCAACATATAAGTACTACCAAAACTCACTATATTTTGTAGATTTTCTGCTCCAAAGCCTTGACCATAAAATGCCCAAAATGCAACCCATGAGACTATAGAGCCTTCCCAAATAGCAGACATTTTGACCATTTGAGTATAAGTTATATCTTTGTAAGCTGTCCCTTTTGGTACAATTTTTTGTGTAGCATAGTTTAATATAATCATACTAGCTAATAGTGTTGTAACATTGATTCCATATTGTGGCAGGTCAAATTGTGCAACTGTAATACCTTGAATTAATAACCCCAATGCCAACCCCATCATAGCAGGAGCAACTCCAAATACCAATAGAAGTGTAGTTCCCAAAATCAAGTGAACTTCACTAACTCCTATAGGATAGTGAGGAAAAACCTCAAAAAAGACAAATACCAAAATAGTACTAATCACAGCTCTTAGGAGCAGAGACAAAGCTCCACTATCTTTGATATGTTCAAGAGCCAACTTCGCCCCCATTCCTACAACACCTACTGCTGTTCCATAACTAAGTAACATCTTTGTACCCTGTACAACACCTGCTTCTATGTGCATCTTTTATTCCTTTTTTGTTTAAAATTTATAGTTAGCGAAAAATCGCACCATATTGCCATCATCATACATATCTGAATATATCATATCCAAGGTATGATTTTTATTAATAGCAAAGCTTAGAAGATAATCTGTCTCATCCTCTCCTTTTTCTAGGTCTATATGAAAAGCACCTACTGTAACTTTATCTATCGTATACTCAAGACTATAGCTTGTCGCCTCTTGCTCTTCTATATCGGCTATAGTATGGTCTTCACTAGAGGTAAAAAAAGGTCCTCCACCAAAACCATTACTAACAGTACCATCTACTCTGTTATAAGCGAAGTTCAAGGCTAAATTATTAATTTCACTTCCAATAGAGAGACCATAAACAGAGTTACTATTGTCTTGGTCGGCATACTGTAGCCCCATATTGAAACTATCTGTCTCATATAAAAACTCTCCATAGTTGAAATTGGCACTCTCAAACTCATAGTGCCATGCTCCAATAGTACTATTTTCTAATCCCTCATAAAGTAACCCTGCTGTAAAAACAGCATCTTTGGAACTCTGCATATCACAAAATTTTTCAGGAATAGGTGCATCAATCCCTGAATATTTATCTAGCAGAGCCAAAATTACAGTTGTGTCCTGTATATCTTGGTTTACTAGAGTATACCCCTCAAAACTATTGGGTATCATTCCAATATCATCACTATCAGCAAAAGGAGTATCAATAATCTGCCTTCCTGCTTTTATCGTTGTTTGACCTAGATTGGCTTTTAGATAGGACTCTCCTACAATAGAGTAACTTCTATTTTGTGAATCAAGAAACATCCCATTTTCATTTTTACCAAATAGTGCATTTGTAGTCAAAAATGTTCCAACCAAGCTAACTCCTGAAATAGGTTTAGTCTCTATAGATACTCTCCCACCCAAAGAGAGTGTAGTAGCCTTTTTGTTTTCACTATCTTTTGAGCGAACTGCACCTAATCTTAACTCTCCTTTGTGACTTATCCCCTCTATAGCATCAGAGAGTGTAGAACCTTGTACTATAATAGGCGTAGAAATCAATACCGTTATTATAATGGATAATCTATATCTCATATATATCCCTTTTATTTTTTTGTAATGATAGTTGTTATCAACTTATAATAAATTTAATTGATAATTATTATTAATATAAAAAAGGGGAGGAGAAGTTTTATACTCCTGATACTCAAAAGCCTTTTTATGATATTGGTAGTTAGCATCAATCCAAGAGAGCTTATGTAGCGTTGAGTACATCGCTATTGTTGACAATGAGAAGTACTGCTTGGAGTGACCCTTTAGATGTTTCATAATTTTTTAATTAGAAATAGAAATTGCATCCAATACTGCATTGATAAATCTAGGAGATTTATCATCAGCTAGAGCTTTTGCTAACTCTATAGCTTCATTTATAATAATTCTCTTATCCGTACCATCTATCAAAATCTCATAAACTCCTAGACGCATAATAGCCTTTTCTACTTTGCCAATAGAGTTATAATCCCAATCTTTTAGATGTTTTTGAATTTGCGTATCAATCATCTCTAAATTATCAATAGTCCCTTGAAATAGACCTTGAGAGAAAATTCTCTGTCTGTTTCGTATCTTGTCATCTTCAAATATCTCATCAGAAAATTTAGCAATATCTTCATTGCCTAAATCATAAGCATATAGTAGACCAATAACAGCCGTTCGTGCTTGGTGTCTAGTTGCCATTTTCTAACTCACTATAGAGATTAATCATCTCAATTAGACTTACCATTGCTTCACCACCTTTGTTTCCTGCTTTTGTTCCAGCTCTCTCTATGGCTTGTTCTATACTATCAACAGTAAGCACACCAAAAGTTGCAGGTTTTCCATGTTTCAAAGTCACATTTGCCACACCTTTAGTAGCCTCTGCTGATACATAATCAAAATGAGGAGTAGCCCCACGAATTACAGCACCTAGACAACATACAGCATCATACTTGTTTGATGAGAGTGCTTTATCTAAAGCAAATGGAATTTCAAAAGCCCCTGGAACTAGAATCAAATCTAAATCTTCTGCATCTCCTCCATGTCTCGCATAGGCATCTTTTGCACCTTCGACTAATCTATCTGTAATAAAGTGATTGAATCTAGCATTGATTATCGCTACCTTTTTACTCTTGTCAACTTGTAAGTTACCTTCGACTATTGTCATTTTTTTCCTTAATAAATCCCATAAATGAGTATTGTTTTATTTTTCGGAATTATAACAGATTCTATTTATAACTACTCTACTTATTTTATTAAATTCTAATTCAAAAAGAGTTTAGAGGATATTATCATATTATTTTATAATAAAAAACATTTTTAAATACTTTAAGTGGTATACTATAGATATTTTAAATTAGGAGTATAAGTAATGAAAAATGTTAGATTATCTGTAGCTGTTATAGGCTTACTTGTTATGACAAATGCTAATGCAGTAGAGATGACAGATTACAAGGTGGTTGATGGGTATTATCAAGATGCCTATTTAAATGGTCAATTAAATATTAGTAGTGGAAATCAAGAGCAGACTAGTTATGATGCACATCTTGATGCAAATCTTAGAACAGTTAAATCGACTCTGCCTTACTCTTGGGACTACAAAGTTTTGGCAAATAGTGATTTTTCACAAGGGAAAAATGATAAAGATGACTCTTTGGAGAGTTATGATGCTGCTGCTGTAGCTCACTTTGATAAGTATTTTAATGATGGTGAGCAATTTTTTATGTATGGTTCGGGACGACTAGGCTATCAAAAAGTAGCAACTGCTGATGACGCTGATGACCCTTATGTAGAGGTTGGTGCAGGTGTTGGTTATGGTCGTGTATACAATGCAACTCCTCTTGCTAAATCTCTTAGAATTGTTGAAGACCTCTTAAAGTATAAATTAATTAAAAAAGATTTATCTAATAAGGGCTATTTGGCATTAGCTGCTGTAGTAGATGAGAACAAAGAGCTAGAGTATATAAGCAAATATGGTTCAGTTGAGTATAGAAAATATTGGTATGAAGCGATTGAAAAGGTAATCAAAGAGGATGGTGCTTTGGACAAAGAATCTCTAGGTGCTTTTGGTATTGTTCGTGTCAATGAAATTTTGACTAATGAGAAGGTAAGTCAAAGACTTCATGGATGGAAATTAAGAGCTGGATTTGGTAAAATTCTAAGTAATTATGATGGAGATAGCGAAGATGCTACAGTCAATGGAGAGTTTGAGTATGGTCTACCAATTGGACATGAGTCTCAATTTAGTGAGAATCTATATGTTTCTAAACTGCTAGATAGTGATACCGATACAGAGTTATCTCTAACCAATACTATGAGTTATACCTATGAGATTTCAGATAAAATTGATTGGGATAATAATTGGATTTTGAGTTACCAACAAAATGATATAGCAGATGATACTATGAGTAATAGTCTCTCAACAGGATTTATCTACTATCTTGCAAATAGACTTAATTTTACAACTACTTTATCTATTTCAAAAAGAGATGGTGGAGTTGATGAAGAGAATGCGTGGAACAAAAGTTTAGTAGCAGGAGTACAATATCGTCTAAAATAAAAAATAGGGGTAACCACCTACCTACCCCAAAACAGGAACAAAAGCCTTACCTAAGAATACATTGCGTAGCTCATCCATAACATTTCGACCATTCTTCTTGACAGTAGAGATATATCCTTTGATTCGAGCAAAAAACTGACCACCAGCTCTGCTCATAAAAGTTCCTGATATTTTCTGTTTGACTTTTATCATTTTGAGGTCTCTTTCAGCCCATTATCTTATAAATATTGCTCATAAACATCAAATAAATATATCATTTATCCACCCTGAATATACAAGCCAAACTTGTAATAGTTGTGGTTTTATTAGTCGAAAAAATA
>CAZSHP010000089.1:0-7803 GCA_964606545.1 uncultured Sulfurovum sp.
AGAGCTTGGAGCTGGAGAAGCACCCCAAGGTGTGATAACATAAATATCGTAGTTGACTATCTCTAGCCTCTTAATCTGGTCAATCAAGCCTCCTCCATATCTGTCAAGGATTGGGGGAGGTTATTGACATAATGCCTTTTTTAGTAATCTTAAACTCTTCTGCTCTTTTATTGCTATTCTAACATAACTACTATCCAAAAAATCAAAATTGGAGCAGTCTCTTATCATAATTTTATAGGGGGTTAGAAGCTCTTGAAACTCTTTTGCTGTTAAGTCTTTGAGTTTTATCAAGAGATAGTTTGCAGAGGAGGGGTAAGTTTTTTCAATATAGTTAGAGTTTTGTAATATATCATATAGATACTCTCTATTTTTGCTATTTATATCTCTTGATATATTGGGAAACTCTCTATCTCTTAGAACCTCTTGTAGATAACTACTATCAAATTGAGAGATTTTCCACATAGGTTCATACTCTTTTAAACTATTGATATTCTCTGAGTTTGAGATGATTGTGCCAACTCTAATTCCTGCTGAGGAGTAGAATTTAGTCATAGATTTGAGTATGTATAGTCGGCTATAGCTCTCTATATATTTAGTAGCCGAGTTGAAGTTGGTAAAATCCAAAAAAGACTCATCTATAAGTATAGTACATCTCCTCTCTATCCACTCTTTTATAAGTCTATCTATATCATAAAATCTACCATCAGGAGTTGAGGGATTAACGAAGATAACTAGAGAGCCTATAGGGATACTCTGCTCTATATCTTGGAATCTATTGATATATGTAGTAGAGTAACCAAACAGCTCACTAGCCTTTTTGTACTCTAAGTATGCAGGTGAGTATATAACAGACTCTTTTAATCCAAAAAATCTAAATAGAGCAAATATAGCACTAGAGCCACCATTATATAACTCTATCTGATTTCTATCTACACTATATAGTTTGGCTATAGATTTGTAGAGTTGACTATAGTTTGGGTAGGATGATATATTTAGTTTGCTGAAATCTATATCAATTTTGGGTTTTATAAAATTGATATTGGAGGAGAGGTCTATAACCTCATCCACTCTACATCCTATCTCATTGGCAAAAGAGAAAACATCTCCACCATGTTGAAATTTTTTCACTTTAATCTAATCTCCAATCCTAGTTTAACCTCATATACCTCATCACAAATCTTGGCTATCTTCTGTCCAATAATACCTGTTCTATCTACAAATTTACGACTCTGTGAATCCATGGGAATAACTCCCGAAGAGACATCATTTAGCACAAAAACTATATTGGTATCTTTTTGAGCTAGAGCATCAATCTGAAAAAATAGCTCCTCTATCTCTATATCTAGTGTATTAAGTATCCACATAGAGAGACAATCAACTAGAAATGTACCTCTATCGGCGATAACCGAAGGCAAATCATAAGGCTCTTCGATAGATATAAATCTATTCTCTCTCTGCCACTGATGTCTATATATTCTCTCCTGCATCTCAATATCTGCATAGGAGTTGTCATAAGTTGCTATATAGTATGGTTTTTTGTCATAAGTTAGCTCCAGAGTTTTCTCCTCTGCTAGGAGGCTTTTGCCAGATTTTTGACCCCCATAATATAGAATCTTCATCTACCTGAAAAACTCTTCAATCTGTCTAGTTATACTCTCTTTTGAGAGTCCATTTAAAAATCCATAAACCAAAGCACCACCTGCTCCTACGCCCTCTTTGGCTTCACCCTCATCATATAGTTTTAGAGCAGGGTGTTCAGTAAGTGAAAAATCAAAATCGGCATAAAAAGCGTTAACAGGAAAAGAGAGCATTTTGAGTAGACCTTTTATATCGCTATACTCATCTTCTGCTACCCATTTTGTAGTACATAGAGCTATATTTGAGGTCTCCATAGTTCCATTCATAAGCTTTAGAATCTTGTTCATTACTAGTAATACACAAGCCATCTGTGTTCCACCTGCTAGAACTACTTTGTATCTATTATTTAGCCCCATTAAGAAACCTGCACAGAATATTAGCATATTATCAGAGAGATTATCTAGGGCATGAAATATATTGTTTTTATTAGTAACATTGGAGAGGGCTATCTTTATAACTCTCTCTTTTATATCATTTGGTTTATTTTTAAATGAGCTAGAGAACATCCCCTCTACTCTATATCTCAACCCTATAGCAGTGGCTAGAGCTGTAGTTGTTCCACTAGGAACAGACTCCCCTAGGATAATATACTCATCTTTGCATTGATAGCTCTGACCAAAACCTACACCTCTTTGGAATAAATCTTGAGACTTAATCCCTGCACCTTTAGCTATATTATCGCTTGGAGTGATACCAAAAGTGTGTTGAGTAAAATATTCCAATTTGGGTTTTATTTCCAATCCCAAATTCAAAAGCTCTATTCTTCCATATGGAGCTAAAAGATGTACTCCTCTAGTAATAAGTGCAGGAGTTGGCACACCCTTTGGGGTTTTTGCTATTTTTCCAAGACTTCTAACCTCCCCTGTACATAGAAATTCACTATCAAGAGTAGGAGTTAGATATATCATTCCAGGGATTCCTGCTTGGGTAATTCCATCTATATTTGCTGTTTTTGTGTTACTAAGAGCCAACATAAAAGTGGCTTTTTTACCACGAAGTGACTCTATAAAATCGGTTTTTCCTATTATTGTCTTAATCATTATCTTATCTCTTGATATATTTTCTCAAAGTTCTCTTTTGGTATAACCCCTAGTTGAACAAATTTTACTACACCCTTTTTGTCCATTATTAGGATAAAAGGCATAGAGCCATTCCAACCTGCTTTTCGTGCAATATAGTGTGTGAAATCTTTGGCATTCTCATAACCTATAATTGGAAAATCAATATTTTTAGTTTTTGCAAACTCTTTGAGTGCATCCCCTTTTAGTTTTCTCATCTCCACAGCAAATACATCAAAATCACTATGCTCTTTTTTTAGCTCATTGAGTATACCAATTAATCTAAGACAAGGTCTACCATTATATGCAATAAAGGTCAATACCGTAACTTTATCTTCAAACCCTTTGAATGAAACTCCATTCTCTACCTCTTTGACCTCTATCACTCCTCTGTTTGGTGTTTTTAGAGAAAAAGTTGTTTTGCTATTATTCTCTGCGTATATATTACTCAGTAGTAGTATTAGTGTTACTATTATTGATGCGTATCTCATGTTGAAGTCCTTTTTTTGGGGGATTATAGCAAAAATAATGTTTATATTAACTTCTCTTTATATTTAAATAGATAAAAATATATATTGATAAAAGAGCCAAAAAATAGTATAATCTATTCAATAAAAAATAATAAAAAGTAAAAATATGATACACCTAGCCTCAAACTCAATATCAAGAGCTAAACTATTAAGAGAGTTCAATATAGAGTTTATACAAAAAGCCCCAATATATGATGAAGAGCAAATCAAAACCTCTATAGCAAAAGATTTTGTCTATATAGCAAGTAGAGGAAAACTAGAGTCAGCCATAAAAGAGTTTGGTTTAGAGACTCCTCTACTCACAGCAGATTCAGTTATAGCTACAAAAGATGGAGCTATCTTACGAAAACCAAAAAGTAGAGATGATGCCAAGAGAATTTTGGAGATTCAAAGTGGCTCAGAGATAGCCATAATATCAGCAATGCACTACAAAACAAAAACTCTATATCTATCCGATATATCAGCTACATATTATAAATTTAGTAGATTTGAGGAGAGAGATTTAGAGAACTATTTGGATGGTGGAGAGTGGAGAGGAAAAGCAGGTGGATGTATGGTTGAGGGGTTCTGTAAAAGATATATAGAGTCTGTTGAGGGGTATGAGAGTACGGCTATGGGGTTGCAGGTTGAGAGATTATTAGGGTGGATGGAGATATAATATGTATGAAAAAGAGTTAAAGGTTTTAAAAAAAGCTGAGAGATTTAGAGAGAGAAAACTATTTGATAGTAGATTAATAGATTTCGCATCAAACGATTACCTAGGTTTTGCAAATAACAAAAAACAGTTTAAAAAAGCCTATCAACTTGTAAAGGAGTATGATACTATTTCACCAAAAGCTAGTATGCTTGTTAATGGGTATCATGAGATACATGATGGGTTTGAGACTACTCTAGCTAAACTGAATGGGTTTGAAAAGGGACTTGTTGTGGGGTCGGGATTTCTAGCCAATATGGCTCTAATCGACTCTTTGGTGCGTAAAAAAGATATGCTCTTTATTGATGAAGATTATCATGCTAGTGGGATGATGGCTACAGGGCTTCTAGGTGATAGGGTTGTGAAGTTTAGGCACAATGACCCTAATGACCTAGAAGAGAAGTTAAAGCAGAGTAGGGCAGGACGAAAGATTATTGCTGTTGAGGGGATTTACTCCATGTCAGGTAAACTGTGTGATAGAGAGATATTTAGATTATCAGATAGATATGATGCTCTACTTATTGTAGATGAGGCTCACAGCTCTGGTGTGATTGGTGAAAATCTCTTGGGAGTATTTGAGTATTATAATATTACTCCTCAATCAAATCATATCAAGATGGGGACTTTAGGTAAAGCTTATGGGAGTTATGGTGCTTATATTTTAGCTTCGTATAATGTTATTAGTTTTTTAGAGAATCGTGGAAAACCTATAATCTACGCCACTGCACCATCTATTTTTGATACAGCTTTAGCTATAACAAATATTATAGAGGTAGCAAATAATGGCAAAAAGTATACTCAAGCGATAAAAGAGAGACAAAAAATTATCAAAAAAATTAGTGGAGTTGATTTGAAATCACTTATATTGGCTCTACCTGTTCCCAATAACGCACAGACTATTAGATTGCAAGAGGCTCTAATAACCAAAGGTTTTTTGGTTGGAGCTATTAGACAGCCAACTGTAAAAAGACCTATTTTGAGAATTATTCCTAGATTAGGTTCATCTAAAAAAGCGTTAAAGTCACTACTTAATCACTTTTAGATATAATTAGCTCATTTTAAAGAAGGAAACTCCTATATGCTTAATCAATTGATTAAAGGCTCGATAATGTTGGTGATAATATTTATTATAGCACTCTTTGCTGCATTTATCTACGCCTACAATGAAATCCAGATTGATATGGATAAGATTGTTAACTATAATCCACCTATATCTTCAGTAATACTTGACCATGAGGGGAATAGAATAGCTAATATAATGAAAGGAAAACATCGTCTATATGCAAAATATGATGAGATTCCAGGTTTTCTTATTGAGGCTTTGGTTGCTATAGAAGATACACGATTTTTTGAACATGATGGGGTTAATCCTGATGCTATTATCCGTGCAGCAGTGAGAAATTTCAAAGCAGGGAGAAAGGTAGAGGGGGGAAGTACAATAACCCAACAACTTGTCAAAAAAATTCTACTCTCTCCAAAAAAGAGCTATACACGAAAATTAAAAGAGGCTATACTCTCTGTAAAAGTAGAAAATGAGTTGACAAAAGAGCAGATACTAGAGAGATACCTCAATGAAATCTCCTTTGGCTCAGGTTATTTTGGGGTTAAAACTGCTGCAAAAGGTTTTTTTCATAAAAATTTAGATGAGATAAGTATAAAAGAGGCTGCTATGCTAGTAGGACTTCCTAATGCTCCATCAAGATTTAATCCTGTACGACATCTTGATAGAGCCTTAAAAAGAGCCAATACTATTTTGACTAGAATGAAAACACTTGGTTGGATTCATGAAGATGAGTATCTATCTGCAATCAAAGAGACACCAAAGATATACAAGAGTTCATTAACTCAAAATATAGCACCATATGTTACAGATGAAGTGGTAAGAAGACTTAAAAAAGAGTTCAAAGATATAAAGACTGGTGGATATACGATACATACTACAATAGATATGAAACAGCAAGAGATTGCAAGAAAAGCACTTAGATATGCTTATCGAAAAGCTGTTAAGAGACAAGGAGAAAATGTAAAAACTAGTACTCTAAATGGTGCATTATTAGCAGTTGATAATAAAACAGGTGATATAAAAGCTATGATTGGTGGAGTTGATTACAAAAAATCTGCTTATAATCGTGCTACAATGATGGAGAGACAGCCTGGTTCTGCTTTTAAACCATTTTTATATCAGATTGCTTTGGATATGGGATATAATCCTGCAACAGAACTTACAGATGTAGCTAGAACTTTTCAATACTATAAAAACGGTAAAAGAGTAATATGGAGACCTAAAAACTATGAGAGTAACTTTGTAGGATTCATTAAACTCCGTGAGGCTCTTGTTCACTCACGAAACCTTGCTACTATCAATTTAGTAACGGAGATTGGAGTACAAAGAATATTTGAACAACTAAAGATACTAAAGATACCTCATGTTCCACATGATATGTCTGTTTCTCTTGGAAATCTCGGTCTAAGTCCTATAAAAATGGCTCAAATCTATTCGGCTTTTGCTAATGGTGGAGATATGGTAGAGCCTAGACTTATATCCAAAGTTGTAGCACGAAATGGTACAATTATATATGAAGCAAAAAATCAAGTGATTGCCAATTTTACTAGACCTGAACAGGCATATTTGATGACAGATATTCTTAGAGATATTGTAAAGAGAGGAACAGGACGAAATGCACAAGTTCCTGGGGTTGAAGTAGTTGGTAAAACAGGGACAACCAATAAAAATGTAGATGCTTGGTTCTGTGGATACTCTCCGACAACAGAGGTTATTGTTTGGATAGGAAGAGATAACAATAGACCAATAGGAAGAGGTGGTACAGGTGGTGGTACTGCTGCTCCTGCATTCTCATATTTTTTCAAGAAGCTATACAAAGAGTACCCAAATATGCAGAGAAAGTTTGTTGTACCTAAGGGAGTTTATAATACAAGAAATGGAGTTAGGACAGAACTCTATACAGATATATCTCCTCTTCCTACAAAAGCTCAAACTTCGACAACAGAGGAGTTTCCAGACTTATTTTAGTAGGTCTGTTATAGAAGCTCTTTAAGTTTCTTCTTTACAGCATCTACATGACCTTTGACTCGAACTTTTTCCCATTTAAATGCAACCTTTCCATCGGGTTCAATTAGATAGGTAGTTCTCACAACACCCATATACTCTTTTCCAAAATTTTTTTTCTTTTGCCAAACACCAAAGCGTTTACAGAGTGTTTTATCTTCATCTGAGAGTAGTGTAATTTTTAACTCTTTTTTTTCAATAAAATTTCTATGTTTTTTAGGACTATCAGGACTTACACCTAGGACAATAGTTTCTAAATTAGTAAAATCAGGTAGAGATTCGGTAAACTCACAAGCCTCTGTTGTACATCCTGGAGTATTATCTTTTGGATAAAAGTATAGCACTATCCACCTCCCTCTAATATCACGAAAACATATCTCCTCTTCATCTTGGTTTGGAAGACAAAAATTTGGTACACTATCACCAACTTCTAACATTAAAAATCCTTTTAATTTTCTTGGTAGTATATCGGAATGAGTATGAAAAAAAAGAATTTCTAATTTTTTGATTATAAAGCATAAAAAACTCCTCTATATATAGTAAGTAAAACTACAAAAAGTAAAAAAAATAGAATAATTTGATTTTTTTTACAAAAAAGCTTGACAATCGTGTAAAAATTGTCTATAATACGCCCCGACAAACAGGGAGACCTTAGAGTTTAAGAGTTTTTATTAAAAATGTTTGCCAAAATGATCTTTAACAACCAAATATAAGTAAACAAAAAATCAACGTCTATTTGAGTTTTTTTCATGTTTTTTACTAAAAAACACGACAAAAGAGACTTAATTAGAAAAATAAATTTAGTTAAGTGATTCT
>CAZSHP010000090.1:0-7583 GCA_964606545.1 uncultured Sulfurovum sp.
ACTTGTTGCCAAAAACTACCACCCAATATAGCTATATCACCTCTATTGACTACTCCAAGACCTGCTGAACCGAGTTGAACATCACCTCCACCCATTACAACCATAGTGCCTTGCTCTAAACCACACTGCATACTAGCTTGTGGAGTAACCTCACCAATAGGCTCTGATGGCTCATAGACTTTTGGAAAAATATCTGATTTCAATCCAACCTTTTCAGCTTGATGTGAAGCCCAATCCCTTTTGGCGAGAGAGAATATCCCTGTAGTTCCTGCATTGGATGGGTCTGTAGCAATAACCCCTGATAGCTTTGCTAAAATCCAATCACTAATCATAGATATTTTATCAACTCTCTCATATAAATCAGGTCTATTGTTTTTGAGCCAAAGAAGCCTAGGCAAAGCACCAAGAGCAAAAGTCTGTCCAGACTCTTGGTAGAACTGCTCCTCTATCCCTACAAAATTCTCTTTGAGTTCTCTAACCTCTTTGAATGCTCTAGCATCTACATTTGCTACACCCCAAAGCTCATTTCTAAATTTGTCATATAGGACAATCCCTTCTCTCATACTAGAAGCTGTAACAGCTTTTATCTCTTCGCTATCTATCCCTGCATTTAAAACTGACTTTTTGATACATCTACAAACTAAACCCCAATTGGCTCTAAAGTCAAAGCTCATAGAGTTCTCTATACCCTCCACACTAAGGTGTTCCCACTCCTCTTGTCCTACACCCTTTTGATTTCCAAGCTCGTCAAATATAACGGCTCTTACACTTCCTGTTCCTGCATCTATAGTCATTAAGTAGCTCATGATTTTTCCTATTATTTTTTTAACTTCATCTGTTCTAGTTCCCAATACTCCATATAGAAACTATCCTCTTCGCTTATACTTCTATATCCACCAAGTTTTTTGGCTGTTATCATAGCATTCATTGTATGGTTGTTTATATCTTCAATGATAGAAGCTTCTCTCTCATCTTTTCCAAAACTAACTGTTCCAAAGTCTCTTAATACTGCCCAGTTTGGAGCTGGATTTAGCATAATCTCATCACCGATATAGTTTCTCTCAAAATACTCATAATATGCTTTTATATAATCGTTTAGCTCTTTTTCATAATCATCTTCAAATATAATAGGAACCCTCTTGGTTCTAATAATATGTTCAGGAGTCAAAACACCCTGCTGAGATAGAGTCATATCCTCTTTTGTTGCAAACTGTTTGGCAATATTGGATTGATTTACTTTTAGAGTAACCTCATAACCCTTGACTTCAGAGATTATATCTCTTATCCTATCAAGGTCGTGAACTTTTCTCTTTTTTGATTTTTTGATATATCTCTCTGCTATAGTTACAGCCTCTATCATATTATCATAGCTCTCTTTTGCTGTTTCAGCAAAAGTGAAGATACCATGATTATGCAGAATAATGCCTTTTATTCTATCCCAATCTATATCCTCTGCCATATTATAAACCATCTTTGCCAATAAAAATCCAGGCATAACATATGGGATAATCAGATAATCTGAATAAAGCTCTTCTATTAACTTCTCACCTCTATTTGTGTTAGATATAGTTACCATTGCATCAGCGTGAGTATGGTCTACATACTTATATGGAATCAAAGCATGAAGTATCGCCTCAACAGAGGGGTTTGGAGCAGATTTATCTATCAATGCCTCTTTTTGATACTTAACCATATCTCTATCACCAAGTCTCTCATGCCCCAAAAGCATAATGAGGTCAATTGTACTAACAGGAGAAAATCCCTCTTTCTCAATAGTAGCCAAATCCCACCCACTACCTTTGACATATAGTGTTCCACCTATTTTGACTGAAGTATTTCCACCACCATGCAAAACCAAACTCTCATCACTACCCAAAAGTCTTGAGGTGTAGACTCTTAGTTCTAAATCATCTAAGCTTTTTGCTTCTTTTATATTATATAAATTTTTCATAATATAATTGTACCAAGTAGTTGTATAAAAAGTAGAATAAATTTGAATATTTTATAACGCTTTTGCTTCAACTCTACTATCTACATCTACAAGTGTAAATATATCACCCTTTTTGAGATTAGATAGCTTTATTCTCCTGTTATCCAAAAGAATCTCTGCCCATCCATCTCTCTGTTTTAGTTTTGGATTATTGAGCTTCATCTGTGCCTCTATAGTAGAAAGTTTTCCTATTTTAACAGCTAAAGCATACTCTATACTATCATTTAACTGTTGATGCAAAGGGGTAATCTTGGACGCATATTGCAAAATTTTATACTCCATAACTCGTCTAAACTCATCTTGTAGATTTTCAAACTCTTTTTCTACTAACAATACTCTCCTAGAGATAGATTGTCTCTGCAACTCTTGTGCCAATGAGTCCAAAGCTATCTCTTTTGTAGAGATAATCTGATTAATAGTCCGAACATACCTCTCCTGCATCTCCGACAAAGTATAAAGCACCTCATTTTGGTCTGGTAGTATCATCTCAATAGCCGCACTAGGAGTCGGAGACCTCAAATCAGCCACAAAATCACTAATAAGCACATCCACCTCATGCCCCACAGCCGAAACTACAAAGGTATTGAGATTAAAAATAGCATCAGCCACAACCTCCTCATTAAAAGCCCACAAATCTTCCCTGCTTCCACCACCACGCCCCACGACTATAGCATCCACCCCAAGAGTATCAGCATAATCCAAAGCATCTGCAATCTGCAAAGCAGACCTATCACCCTGAACCAAAGTATCTATCACAGTAACCTCTACAAGTCGCCACCTCTTATCTATAATCTTCAACATATCCTGCAACCCAGCACTCTTTGAAGCAGTAACAAGTGCTATCTTTTTAATATACTTTGGTTGAGGTTTTTTCCTATTAGAATCAAAGTACCCTTTTTTTTCCAATTTCTCTTTTAGCTGTTCATAAGCCAACTCCAAAGCCCCCCTACCAAAAGGTTCAATTGAGACTGTAAGAAACTGATATTTTCCACGAGGTGTATAGACCGAGATAGAGCCATTGACAATAATATGCTGACCTCTTTCTAGTCTAAACCTCATCCTATTTGCATTTGAGCGAAACATTACACACTCAATAGTCGATTTATTATCTTTGATAGAGAAGTAGATATGCCCTGAATTGTGATAGGTCACTGATGATACTTCGCCCTCTACTAGGATGTGCATAAATGTTGTCTCTAGTAGGGATTTGATTTTTATGTTTAGGGAGGTTACTGTCATTGTGGGGTTATTCATTTTATATACTTTTTATTATAATATTTCTTGTGCTTTTTTTAACTCTTGAGTAATTTTTTATTAAAATTTACTCAATTTTATGGTTGGCTAAAGCCAACCCTACGATTCTTTCATAAGATAAAAAAGGGAACAAAGCATTTTTCGATATTATAACAGACAAAATAAAAAAAAGGAACAGATATGGTTATCTATATACACGGATTTGGTGGCTGTGGCAAAGGTGTCAAAGCTACAGAGTTCAAAAAACACTATCAACAAAGAAATATCTCATTTTTAGCCCCATCATTAAGCTATGTACCAACTCTAGCACTCTCAACACTAGAGGAGATTATAGAAAACTGTCAAGGAGAAGAGATAAAACTTATCGGCTCATCTTTGGGTGGGTTTTATGCTATATATCTAGCAAACAGATATAACCTAAAAACAGCCCTCATAAACCCATCTACAAATCCCATATCAACGCTACAGAGGATTTCAGAAAAAAATTACAGAGGAATTAACTTTTTTGATTTAAGTGAGTTTGATTTCAATATCAATCACATAAATATGCTAAAGCAATACTATGTCAAAGATATAAAAAAAGAGCTATTTTTAGTAATGCTCCAAAAAGATGATGACCTAATAGATTATCAAATTGCAAAAGAGCAGTTTAGTGGTTCTACTATAATAATAGCAGAGGGTGGAGGACATGGGTTTGAGGGTATTGAGAGTTATTTCAATCAAATTGATGATTTTCTATTTTGAAATCATTTTCCTTTAAATAACCAAACTAAAAAACCAGTACCTATAGCTAGATTGAGCCAACTTATCTCACCATCAAATAGATTTTTGCTCATCCAAATCAATTTATCTCCTATTTCTGGAGATGGTGCTGTTTGGGCGAAGTTGACCATCCAATTATTAATCTCTTGATAATATAAAACATTCAATAGTTCAGGCAGAAAAAAAAATAATATTACACCCAAAAATCCCCAAATACTCTTTTGGGGTCTCATCTCTTGAAGTCTGTCTTGAAACTCTTGGTTATTTTTTAGATGCTCTAATCGTCTCTGTAGTTTTTGCTTCATCTCTATTGGACTCTATGCAGGTTTTTGAGCTATTAACAAAGTAGATATTCCCATACTAAAAGACTTAGTATATTTCATCTCTAGCCCCACACTCTCTAGCTCATTAGCCAACATCTCTGTAGTCAAAAACTCCTCAATCGAATCAGGCAGATATTGATAAGCTTCATAGTTTTTAGAAATCAATCCACCAATCTTAGGCAGAACCTTTTTCATCCCAAAATCGACAATTTTAGAAATAAATCCACTCTTCTCCTGTTTTGTAAACTCCAAAATCACCACAATTCCATTGGGTTTCAAGGCTCTATAGAACTCTTGGAGTGCCTCTACTCTATCAACCACATTTCTAATACCATATGAAATAGAGATAATCTCTGTGGATTTATCCTCAATAGGTAGCTCTTGAGCTTTTCCCTCTACAAACTCTGCAAAATCTATCTTTTTTCTAGCAACCTCTAGCATCCCAACAGATGGGTCAACCCCTACGAACTTTTTGACCTCTACGCCGTGTTTTTGTGCATACTCTCTCCAAAAAAGCAATAAATCTCCTGTACCACACGCCACATCAGTTATCTGCTCTATCTCTTTGATTCCTAATATATTATAAGCCTTATCACACCCTTTTCGTCTCCACTGCTTATCTATACCCATACTTAGAACTCTATTTGCCAAATCATAAGTAGATGCTATATCATCAAACATCCCTACGATTTTCTCTTGTTTCTCTTTTTTTAGTTGATTTTCCAAAAATTATCACTCCGTGTTCTTTTATTGATAGCATTATAGGGTTTTTTTCATAAATTGTCGTAGGGTGGTGCATTTATGCCCACCAAAAAACGATATAATACTCCAAATCATATAATAGGAACTATCTATTGCATAAAAAACTCTTTATCCAAGTTAGTTTTTTAATATTACTATTTTTAGGGTGTAATAACTCAACAGAAAAAACAGAAAACTATCAGAAAAAACTACAACCTCCAACAGATAATAAAATCTACTTTGGAGCATTCCCTGATTTTGGTGGTTCAGAAGACAATATTACAACCAAAAGATTAACAGATTTTCAAAATCTCATTAACAAAAAAATAGTATGGGCTTACTTCTCTCAAAATTGGTTTAATGGAATCATCTATCCAAAAGAGGCAATAGATACAATCCATCAACAAGGAGTTATCCCTTTTGTTCGACTTATGCCTCGTAGTAACGAAGAGCAATTTATCAAAGAGGAGAAGTTTACACTAGATAATATCATCAATGGCAAATTTGACAATGAACTAAAACAGTGGGCAAGAGATGCAAAAGAGGACAATATCCCCCTACTTATAGATTTTGCTGTAGAGATGAATGGAGATTGGTTTAGTTGGAGTGGATATTTCAATGGAGCAGACAAAAAAGATGGCTATGGAGACCCAAACTACTATGATGGAGCAGAGCGATACCGTGATGCTTATCGGCATATTATAGATATATTTGACCAAGAAGAAGCAACCAATATTACATGGTTTTTTCATCTCGATATTCACTCAACACCTAATGAGGAGTGGAATCAACCAAAATACTACTACCCCGGAGATGAGTATATAGATTGGATTGGAGTAAGTTTATATGGAGCAATGAGTCCAAAAGAGGATTATTGGGAGAGTTTTGATGAGATACTCCAAGATAAATACCAAAGTATACTAGATGTATCTTCCAATAAACCCTTTGCTCTTTTGGAGTTTGGAGTTACAGACAACCACCCACAAGGAAGCAAACCCCAATGGATAGAGGGAGCATTTGAGACTATTTTAGCCAAAAAATATATTAGTTTTAATGCTATCTCCTATTGGCATGAGAGTTGGGAAGAGGAGGATAATATTTTTGCTACTATACGAGTTGACTCTTCTGTAGAGAGTTTGGAGGTGTTTAGAGAGTATGCAGATAAATCTATCTTTTTATCGGAGGGGAGTTTTGAGTAGTTAAGGTCTATAAACCCTAACATTCTCCCTCCCCTCAGAATCCCTAAGATACTGTGCATGTAACTGACTCATAACCCCCCTCTCACAATAAAGCAGATACTCTATATCCTGTGGGAGCTTTTTAAACTCTGTTTTGAGCTGATAAAAAGGGATATTAAGAGTCTCACAAGAGGTCTCAATAGTCTCCTCCTCTCCTCTAATATCTATAACCACAAAACTATCATCCAAGCTATCTATAACCTCAATTGGTGCATCATTAGTCACATCATCTATAACCTCATCAACAAATATCTCTTTTGAATCCTCTACAGCCCTATCAAGCACAGAGTAATCAAACCTCTTTGCTACCTTCTCCATTCGTTTAAATGAGCCATGGGTAATTGGATTTTTGGAGATAACACCACAATACTCGGGCATATTTTCTGCAAAACGGCGAGTTCCTATTTTTGTAGCTATATCTATAATTTCAGGCTTATTCATAGTAGAAAGTGGACGGAGTACTAATTTATTGGTGGCTTTGTCTATTAAAGCTAAATTACGCAGAGTTTGACTACTTACTTGTGCTACTGACTCACCTGTAAGTAGAGCATCTATACCCATCTCATCAGCTACCTTTTCAGATGCTATAAGCATTAGCCGTTTTAGAGTTACACCCATATATGTTTCAGGTGTAGAGCGAAAGATTTCTGTTAATACATCATCAAAAGGTACAGAGATAAATTTAACACGGTGAGATGAGCCAAACTTTGACCACAAAAAGTATGATACCTGTTTCACCCCAATCTCATGAGCAATTCCACCGAGATTAAAAAATATAAAGTGGGTTTTTATCCCTCGTTTCATAGTGAGATAACTAGCTACAGTAGAGTCAAATCCACCTGACATTAGAGATAGTATATCACCCTGTGTTCCTATTGGGTATCCACCTAACCCCTCATATCTATTGGTAATAATATTTAGTTGATTATTTATAAGCTCTATTCGTACCCTAGCCTCTGGGTTGTGTAGGTCAACTCCCTTTGCCTTGGATTTGGCTAGTATATATCCACCTACTGTTCTCTCTATCTCCGAGGAGTTAAAGAGGTGGCTTCCTGTCCGTTTGGCTCTAACTACAAAAGTTTTCCCCTCTATCTCATCGGCGACTATTTCACACACTTTAGCTTTTATATCATCTAAGCTCATCATATTATCAAACTGCAAAGCCTCTAAAACCTGCTCTATCCCTGATGTATTGAGTAGAGTAGTTCTTACCTTGTCTACTACATCTATAGGAGTTACAACCTCTAGTTTATCTGAAAACTTTTTAATCTTTAT
>CAZSHP010000091.1:0-7538 GCA_964606545.1 uncultured Sulfurovum sp.
AGCCAGTTGTAGCATTTATCGCAGGTCAATCAGCACCTCCAGGTAAAAGAATGGGACATGCAGGAGCTATCATCAGTGGTTCAGCAGGTACTGCAAAAGAGAAAATGGATGCACTATCAGCTGTTGGTGTTGAAGTTGTCGTAAGTCCTGCCGAGATTGGTAAGGCTGTTAAAAAAGTTCTCTCTTAATAGAGCTTTTTAGGGCAGGATAAAATCCTGCCTCTTCTATTATATTATTTTATAACAAATAATTTCTTAGTCACCCACCAAACACCATTAAAGATATATCCAAGTGGTCCATAGATTGTCTTTTCTTTGAAACTGATATTGATAGGTGAGAGGGCTACAGCATTTTTTAGGTATTTTAATCGTCCTTGGATGGAGTCTATCTCTATCTGTACTTGTCTTAGCTCTTTTTCTATTTTTACTATCTCTTCTATATTGGTTGTTTGATTTAATAGTTTTTGCATTTTATCCCTAAATAGAATTAGATTTTTGAGTCTAGCTTCATTGTCTACGAATTGATTGGTTACATCGTTTTGTGAGATGGATTGAGATAATTTATCTCCTAGTGTAGCAATATCATCTAATGTTTTTATTAGATTGGTAGATGGGACTTTT
This sequence comes from uncultured Sulfurovum sp., assembly GCA_964606545.1. GTDB lineage: Bacteria > Campylobacterota > Campylobacteria > Campylobacterales > Sulfurovaceae > UBA1140. The sequence goes on from CAZSHP010000091.1 coordinate 621, forward strand.
GCTAAGGCACTATAATATCTCTCTTCACGGGTATTGGAGTTTATAATATACCCTCCATGTTTCTCAATTAGAGCTATCAATTTCTCTGTTGCCTTATCAATAGTATCAACCTCTACACTAATATCGGCTCTCTTGGTAATAATTCGTCTTATTACTTTGGGGCTAGGAGGAGCTGACTCCTCATATATAGGAGCATCTTGATATAGAACACCACTCGCATAACTTGCAGATTTTCCTCCACATCCTATAATAGATAGAGATATAGCTACTATTAAAATTTTAATTTTTTTTCTCATAATTACTCCTCTAGTTTGATATAGAAGTTTAGCTAAAAAAGATTAATTAAACATCTCGAACTCAATCCTCCTAATAGTATAGTATCTTTTTGACATGTCTCCTAGCCACTGTAGACTACTTTTTTGGGATTAGGAGACATGCCAAATAATAGATACTAAATCTTGCATTAAATGGCATCTTATCCCCTTTTGTAGTTTTATTATTTTAGCATAAATTTACAAAACTAATTATTATGAGAAAAGATGTCTACCTAAAACTTTTAAAAATCCTCTTTGGTCTTGGCACTCTCTACAATTGAGATAACTAGAGTATAGATATTGGCAATAATCGCCCCTATAACTAAACCTACGACTAGATTTATGCTACTCTCATCACCAAACTGAAATATAAAAAATGCAGGAAATAGGTGTAAATCAGCAACCAATGAACCTGCTAGAAGCTCAGCAGAGAGTAGATTACGAACTCCCAATTTCAAAATAGTTGAAATCAGATTAATACTACCTGCTGCAAAAAGTGCAACAGCAGTATATTCATATAAAAATGAAACACTTGTTGTTAGACTCATTAGTGTGAAAAATATATAAAAAACTTTTCCCCAATTCATAATAACACCTCTTTATTTGGTGGGCATAGATGCACCACCCTACATCATTCCTTGCTCAAATTGAGCTCTCATTTTCTCTTTTTCTTTTTCTCTTTTTAGAGCAGCAGCTTCTCTCTCTCTAAACTCTGTTATAGAAAATTTTAACCACATCAAAATAGGAGACGCTACAAAAATAGAGGAGTAAGTTCCCACAATCACACCAACAAGCAGAGTAAAACTAAACCCTTTTAATAACTCTCCTCCAAGTAGATATAGTGTCAATACAACAAAAAATGTAGTTAATGAAGTTAGAGTAGTTCGAGATAGTGTTCTAGTAACAGACTCATCTATCACATCTCCTAAATCAGCCGATTTTATAGTACGAATCCCCTCTCTAATTCTATCAAATACAATAACTGTATCGTTAAGTGAATATCCAAGGATTGTTAGTATCGCCGCAAGTATAGGTAGATTGACATCAATTTGTAATAGTGCCAATGCACCCATAGAGATGGTAACATCATGAATCAAAGCAATAACAGATGCCAAAGCAAATCTCCACTCAAATCTAAATGAGATATATGCCAATATACCAAAAATAGACAAGAACATAGCCATTAGACCCTTTTCTCTCAACTCATCACCAACAGCAGGGCCTACCATATCAACACTTCGTATCTCAAACTTGCCTGTATCTTTGAGAAGTTTACTCATCTGGTCACTAATATCAATATCTACGCTTTTTGATGTTGTTTTAGTCCTAATAGCAATCTCTTGGTCTGAACCAAAATAGGTTACATTTGCCCCTTGGTAATCTTTGCTACTATTTAATATATCTCTTACTTTTTGAATAGGAGCATCACCCTCATATTTGACTTGAATAACTGTTCCACCTGCAAAGTCGATACCATAGTTTAACCCTTTGATAGCAAGTAAACCCAAAGAGAAAACAACTAAAGTAATAGAGAGTATAGCAAACTTTTTTGCATTTGCCATAAACCCTACAATCGGTTGGTCATGTTTAAAGACTTCCATTATTTTTTCCCCTCTGTTTTTATTCCAAACCAAAAGTTTAGTTTGTCTTTTTTAATCTTTGGCAATATCCACTGATAGATACCATGTGTTCCTAAAATAGCTGTAAGCATAGATGCCAAGATACCAATACTAATAGTCAAAGAGAACCCTTTGATAGGACCTGTACCATAAGCAAAAAGAACAACAGCTGCAATTAGTGTGGTGATATTAGCATCCCAAATCGCTGTAAAGGCGTTGTTGTATCCCTGCTCTATAGACTTGGTAATAGAGTTTCCTTCATGTAGAAGCTCTCTAATTCTCTCATTAATAATAACATTGGCATCAACAGCCATACCCACAGTCAACACAATACCTGCCATCCCTGGAAGTGTAAGTGTAGCTTGGAATAGAGACATAATAGCCAAGATAAGAAACAGGTTTGCTATCAATGCAACATTGGAGATAGTTCCAGCCATACCGTAGTATAAAAACATAAAAAGAACAACTGCTAAAAAACCAACAACAAGAGCAATTGAACTAGCCTTGATGCTATCAGCACCCAAACTAGGCCCCACACTTCGCTTCTCTTCTACTTGGACAGGAGCTAATAATGCACCCGAACGCAGAGCAATAGCAACATCATGAGCCTCTTGAGGTGTAAAGTTTCCAGAGATTTGTCCTGAACCTCCACCGATTCTCTCACGAATCACTGGTGCTGAGTAGACTTTGTTGTCCAGAACAACAGCCATTCTCTTTCCTACACTTTTACCAGAAAAATCACCAAATATCTTGGCTCCTTGACCATTGAGTTTAAATGAGATTAGAGGTTGATTTGTCTTTCGATCATATCCGACTTTTGCATCTACAAGCATTGAACCATCTAGTATAGGAATAGAGTATAGTAGATACTTCTCATTTTCATTAGCTACATCACTCAAGATTACATCACCAAACTGTTTTGCCTCTGCTTCACTCATAGTATCTACTCGTGATGCTCTATCCTCATCTACTGCCATCATCTGAAGGTGTGCAGCTTTTGCAATAAGTGAGCGAATTCTCTGTTCATCCTCTGCTGTTTTAATCCCAGGGACTTCTACCAAAATCTTATCTGTTCCCTGCTTGGCTACAGTAGGTTCTGCAAGTCCAAACATATTTAGACGATTTCTAATAGTATCAACAGCCTGATTAATAGCATTTAGCTTAGTCTCTTTGATAAGCTTTTCACTCATAACCATCTCATAGAGCATACCATTTTTATGAGTAGTAATATCCGAAAATTCTTCTTTTAGAATCTCATCAACCTTTGGTAGGTCGTCTTTGTCTAAAATCTCAAATGTAACTTTTTTGCCCTCTATCTTTAACTCATCAAATATAATATCTTCGCCTTCAAGCTCATACTTGACAGTTGTTCCAATAGATTTGATTTTGGATTCTACTGCTACTTCACTCTTGATTGAGAGAAGCATATGTAGACCACCTTGTAGGTCAAGCCCTAGAGTAATCTTTTTACCCTCTTCGCTCTGTATCAAAGATGGAATCGAAAAAACCACCCCAAATACAAAAGCAAAGAGAAATATAACAACTCTATAATTTAAACTATTCATCTCTTACGCTTCAACTTTTTTTGCTACAAAGGCTTTATCTAATTTCACAATATTTGTATCGTTTAATTTAATTTTGATAAAATCCTCCTCAACTTTGACAACAACGGCATAAAGACCACCATTTGTTAATATCTTGTCACCTTTGGCAAGTTTCTCTAACATCTCTGCATGTTCTTTTTGCTGTTTTTGCTGTGGTCTGATAATTAAAAAGTAAAAAATTACAAATAAAATTACAAGGGGTAGAAATTGTGCTGCTTGTTCCATAAGGGAATCCTTTTATGTCTAAAAAATTAATCGGGTATTTTACCATTAAGATGATAACAACAGGCTTTGTTATTGCTGTTTTAAGCTGTGGGGCTATATACCTCGACTGGATTGGATTTATTAATCCTCTTATTAACACTATATTGGGCTTGATGATGTTATATTGGCTACTTTGGAGTAGCAAAGAGGTTTGGTTTTGGAGTGGATTTTGGATAGGTGCATTGTGGTTTTGGTGGATGTCTGTTAGCTTTTTTAACTATGGATTTGCTTGGGCTATACCTCTTGGGGTGCTATTTCCTGCTATTGTTTATGGGTTTATCTTTTGGTTTGTAGCTAAAATAGCAGAGTGGGTTTCCCTAAAGTTAGGGCAATCACAAGGAGCTAGTTTAGCGATAAAGGCTATTGCTATACTTTTATTATCCTATCTTCACCCTTTGGGATTTGATTGGTTTAAACCTGAATTGGTTTTTACCAATAGTTATCTAGGTATACAAAAATGGCAATTTGCAATTGTACTATCTGCTATATCTCTAACAATATATAAAAAAGAGATACTATTTATGATATTGGTTATATTTGCATATCCATTATCTTCTCATTTTGACAAAAGACCTCTACCTAGAAATGGAATAGTCATATCCAACTCAATGACAACAGTAGATGAAAAATGGAATCCAAAACTTCAACCACTACATATAGATATGGTTTTTAGAAAAATAGAGAGAGCTATATCTGAAAAAAAGGGACTAATAGTCTTTCCAGAATCTATTTTTGCATTTTATCTCAATACAAAACCAGATATTATGACCCTATTACAGGGATACTCAAATGATATAGCAATAGTTATAGGTGGGCTATATTGGGATAATGGAACGCCTAGAAACTCTACCTATATATTTAAAAAAGGGAGATTTCAGATTGCTAACAAAGCTGTACTTGTACCCTTTGGAGAACAAAACCCTCTACCCAAATGGATGGGTGATATAGTAAATGAGATATTTTTTGATGGAGCCCCTGATTATGTAGCCTCAGCTGATGTCACAGACTATGAGATAGATGCAATAACATATAGGAATGCTATCTGCTACGAAGGAACTTCAGAAGAGCTATATAAAAATAATCCAAAACAGATGATTCTAATCTCAAATAACGGTTGGGTCACCCCGTCCATAGAGCCAACAGAGCAGAAAATACTACTACAATACTATAATAAAAAGTACGGTACAACTATCTATCACTCTGCCAATATGTCCCCCTCTTATACTGTACACAATGGAGAGATTATCAAGTGAAAAAATTCTATCTAGCACCACTAAATGCCTATCAATACATATCTCGTCTACTCCCTGCATCATGTAGATACTACCCTACATGTTCAGAGTATGCCAAATGGCAATTTGAACTAAATAGAGCAGACAAGGCTCTAGTGCAAACAACTCTCAGAATTCTTAGATGCAATCAGCTTTTTGATGGGGGGATTGATTACCCTATCATAAAATATACTCCACCCAAACTACTATGTTTCGCTAGAGAGAAATTTCAGATTAAATATTGGTTAATTCCTACAAAAAATAATCGTTTTTATGTTATAAAGGATTATGATTACTTCTAAAAACTTCAATCCTCCCCTCCCGAGCCAACCGATACAAAACCCTCAAAACCTCATCTTCATCACTCAAACTCTCTCCATTCATATCATAAAGCCGACCATTAGGAAAGATAGAAATATCTAAAATTATATCTCCTTGTTTTAGTTGAGTTATTTTCTTATGAACAAACTTCTTTTTCAGATACTCTTTGAAAAACTCTATGCTAGAGAGATAAACATGTTTTATATTTTCCTCTGAACCTTGTTTGAAGATATATAAATCTTTTCTGTTTTCATGTAGATACTCCCATAATTTTTGAGCCTCTTTTTTTCCTATATAAGTGTTCTCTTGGTCTGCATAGTATAAGTAGCCTTTTTCGCTACATTTTAGTGGTCTGTTATCTTTGGTGTAGTGTAGGAGTTGGTTTACATAGAGTTCTCTGATTGTTTGAATAAAAGATTTCAAATCAGTTGTGTTTTTTCTTATTTTGTAGGTTATTTCTACTATTTTTCTACCTAACTTCTTTTCACTTAACTCTACTTCTAAATCTGTAAATTTATTGATGTCTATTTCGGCTCTTTTAAGCACTTTAACTTTAAATTCACTATAAACTTTAAAACTTTTTGGCACTTTTAGAATTTCTTGAAGATATTGAACTTTAAATGTTCTACTTCCTATTGTATAATACTCTTTTAATAGTAAATACATTCGTTTAGAGTAAGTTGATTTCATGGGCAAGAGATGTTTAATATCAGAAACTACAAAACGCTCTTTAAGCTCTAATAGATATGGTTTTAATGCTTTATCAAATCTACAAGTAATTACTCCATTATCATATTTAAAATATGAAAACCAATGAAATTTCTCCCATAAATTTTCACTTTTTTTAATACGAATAGATTTATTAAAGAGTTCATCAACGGTTTTTTGAACCCTTTGGCTATCCCATTTTTTATTTGTTTTTTTTTCTAAATCTTTTTTTGTAAATATGTAGTCTTTAAAATCTTCATCTTTTTTATCAATAGCTGTCAACAAAACCAAAATTAAATTAATCTCATTTGAAGTCATAGCATATTTTGAATTTACAATTAAATGAGATTGTCTTGAATAATCTCTATCTGTTAAATCTGTCTCTTTTTTCATAAATAGCCTTTTTATTTTAAGCAATATTATATTATAGCCTATTTAATTTTAAGCTATACTTTAAACACAAAAAGCCATAGTTAGAACATATAAAACACAAAAAGCCATATTTAACCTCTTTAACGCCCGAAATTGTGGGATTAAAACAACCTCTACAGCTACTACAGCTTTTATATTTAAAGAGTCTACAATTTAAAGATTAAAGGCTAAATTACTCTAATTTTGCTTTTTTTAGTAGAAAATTGGCTATTTTCTTGATATTTAACTATTGCTTTTTATGTCTTTGGATTGAAATATTAGTCACGCCCTACCGATTTTTTTAAATCCAAAACATTATCAATATTTGCAAAATAGGTCTCTCATACTATTTATCTTAAGTTTAATTATTGACCTAAATATTTTTATAGTGTAATAGATGGGCGAA
>CAZSHP010000092.1:0-7491 GCA_964606545.1 uncultured Sulfurovum sp.
GCTTATATCCCCATAGCTGAAGCTAGGGGCTTTACGCTATATTTTGGTAATAATGAAGAGTTATCTCTAATTTAAGAGAAGAGATAACTGTGAGTGTGCATAGACTGCTACCCCTACTGTTATAGTTAAAAAGAGGATATAAAATATTGATATTTTGAGCAATCTATCAAATTCAAATTGTTCCAATGAGTAGTTCATGATATATCCTTGTATTGAGTTGATATATCATAACATCCTTTTATTTAAAATAAGATTAATATTTTAATTTTAGCTTAAGAAAACCATATACTATATAACGGAAAGCTCACTAACTCCATCTCCTACCTTATCAATCTTGATTTGAGTTTTTATCTGCTGTTTTAACATAGGTACATGCGAAATTATACCTATAACCTTTCCTCTACTCTTTAAATTATTTAGAGTAGATAATACCATTTTTAGACTCTCTTCATCTAATGTCTCAAACCCCTCATCTAAAAAAAGTGTATTAATCTCTATTTGGTCAGAATGTAACTCTAAAAGAGCTAAAGCCAAAGCAAGACTAACAATAAAACTCTCTCCACCTGATAGAGTTTTTACACATCTTTTACTTTCTAATTGAAACAAGTCTATTACCTCTAGCTCCAAGTTTTTTGTATCTTTGATAGATAAAATATAACGATTATTCAGATTCTTTAGATGACTATTAGCTATAGAAATAAGAGATGAAAGAGTCAATCTCTGTGCAAATAACTGATACTTCTCTCCATCTGTAGAACCTATCAACTCATTTAACATCTTCCATCCTCTATAAATCTCCTCCTGTTCATTTAAAGTCTGTTTTTCTATTTTTAGTTTTTTAATCCTCTCATTATTCATAGAAAGCTTACTTCTAATCTCTCCAATCTCTTGATTTATCTCCTCTAATCTCTTCTCCATCTCTGTTTTTTGATTCTGCATAGATTTTAGATTTACTAATTTTAGCTTCTGTTTATACTCTAACTCCTCCATAGCAGAGAAATAGATAGATTTTTGGTGAGAAAATTCTCTTTTTAATCTATTATAGTTATCAAATTTTTTCTGTATCTTCTCTCTCTCTATATCTATCTTCTTTAGATACTCATCTGGAGATTTCTCTTCGATTAGGGCAAATCTATTCTGTTTAATAAGGATTAAATCACACTTTTGAATAGAGGCTCTCTTTCTCAATGATTTTAGATTCTCCTCTATATAATCTTTTTTCGACATACTCTGAATTCTTCTCCCCTCTATGGGATTTAACTCTTGGTTTATTATCTTTAGCTGTTTAGATTTTTCATCATACTGTTTCAATTTACTACTGAGAATAGAGATACTATGACTATTCAAATCAACACTATACATTCTCATACTTTTGATAAGATAATAACTTAACTCTTTTATTTGATTCTCTAATTGAGCTTTTCTTCTTTTGTGATTATTGTTTTTTTGAATCTGTACTCTTATCTGATTTAGTTCATTTTTTGCTCTCTCTATCTTCTCTTTTGTGGTTTCTAACTCCTCTCTTTTATACTTTATATCTTTTAGCTCTTTTGAAAAAGTCTGTTGCTCATCTTCTAATCTCTTAACATCTCCTTTTACCTTATAGAGAGTCATAAGCTCTCTTTTTACTTCAATTATCTTCTCCTCTATATGCCTAGACTCTGTCTCTAACTTGACAATCTCTTTTTCAATACCTATAAAATCTTTTTGAAGCTCTTTAGATAACTTTATCTTCTCATCAAGTATCTTTTTTGTCTTTGATGGCTCTATTTTTTCACTAAAAAGAGGGTGTGTAGTAGAGCCGCATAATAAACACGGTTGACCATCTTTTAACTCTGCTCTATCCTTTTCATAATTTAAAATCTTCTCTTCGAGATTTTTTTTATCTTCTAGTTGAGCTATTACAATATCTAAACTATCCCTCTTGCTTTTTATTCTCTCTCTCTTCTCCTTAGACTCTTTTAGTCTCTTTTCTATATCCTCTTTGGATTGAAGCTGTTGAACTTGACTATCTTGTAGATGTTTTTTTCGTCTAAGTTTTAAAATTTGTTTTTCCAAAATCAAATTTTTCTGTTCAATTTTTTCAATATTAGCCGATTTAATATTTCTATATAATTCATCTGCATAATTTGTCAAATTTTCAATATTTACACACATAGGTTTATCACTAAGCTCTTCTATATTTTGAGAAATTAGACTCTTTAGCTCATCTCTGATTCTATTTAACTCATTAAATTTACTAGATAAAAGAGTATAGTTCTGTTTTAGATGCTCTATATTTGAAAAAGCCTCCATATCTCTTTTGAGTAGACTCTGCTCCACATGAAGTTTTGATAGCTGAGTATCTATACCCTCTATATCTTGCTCTACTCTTAGAAGCTCTTGCTCGTTTTTTTCAATCTCCTTTTCTAGCGTCTCGAAGTTTTTTTGTGTAAACTCTATCTCTCTATCAAAGAGTCTAGCCTGTTCAATCTTTTTTTTCTCTTCTCTTATTAGTATTAGAGAGTCATGATACTCTTTCTCTTCGGTCTGCCTCTCTGATAGTATCTTTTGTAGTCTCTCTAACTCTTTTTTGTAATTTTCTGACTTTTGGTGGAGTTTATCAAATGTCATCTTTTGATTAATCATGTAGCTTATTTTATCTAAGTTAAATGATTTTCTTTCTCTCTCTAGCAGAGTTTTTCTCTTCTCCAACTCTCTATGCTCTTTTGGGTCTAAGCAGACAGTATTTGCAGTAGATGCTTTTATTCTATCTAATTTCTGCTTCTCCTCCTCTGCTCTCTGAAAAACTTTTTTTGATACTGTAGCATAGATTTTTGTATCAGTTACTCTCTCTAGTAGGGATACTCTATCTTTTGCTTCTGCTTTTAAAAACCTATCAAATAGACCCTGTGATAGTACAATAGATTGACTAAACTGTTCAAAATTGAGTCCTATTAACTCTCTAATCTTCTCTGTAACCAAAGGAATACCCTCACTCAGAAGTTTATCACCTCGATAGAGTTGCATGGAGTATATAGTCTCATCTTCTCTCTGCTCTTGTGAAAATCGACTCTGATAAACCTCTTTGGCAATCTCAAAATGAATTTCGCAAAAAGAGTCTTTGCACTGTTTGCTTATAAATCCATCTGTATTCTTTTTTAGGCGTGTTGTTTGAGCATATAGTGCCAATGATATAGCATCAAGCAGTGTACTTTTACCAGCACCCGTCTCTCCTGTAATAGCAAAAATTCTATTTTGAAAATGTGCTTGGCTAAAATCTATCTCATTCTCTCCCTTTAGAGAGTTGATGTTTTTAATTTTGAGTTTTAAGATTTTCATTGTCTATCTCTTTCAAAATTTCTTTATATAGTTTTAACATGAGTCTCTGCTCACTCTCTTTTAGATTTTCTATTTTTTTAAAAAATACTCTATCTATCTCTTCTTCTTTTTGAGGTCTTTTGCTCTCTTTCTCCGTAAATTTCATATTTTTCATTAGGAATACTCCTCTTCTATAACTTTCCAAGGTAAACCTTGAATATTTAGCTCTTCCATAAATGGGTCAGGGTCAAACTCCTCCATATTAAATACCCCTTTGCCTTGCCATTTTTTTTCCAATATAAGCTTAGCTCCTATCATAGCAGGTACACCCGTAGTATAACTAACTCCTTGGCTCATAACTTCTGCATAACACTTCTGATGGTCACTAACTTGATATATATATACTGTTTTCTCTCTACCATCTTTTACCCCTTTGGCAAAAATCCCAATATTTGTTTTACCTTTTGTTCTCTCTCCCAAAGATGCAGGGTCAGGTAGCAAAGTAGCCAAAAACTCCATAGGTACTATCTTTTGTCCTTTATGTTCTATCTCTTTGATTCCAAGCATCCCCACATTCTCAAGACATCTCATATGAGTTAAATAACTCTCTCCAAATGTCATAAAAAAACGAATCCGTCTTAGACCTTTGATATGCTTGATTAGACTCTCCATCTCCTCGTGATATAGTAAATAAGAGTCTCTCTTCCCAATTTCAGGATAATCCCAAACCTCTTTTATCTCCATAGGTTTAGTCTCTACCCACTCTCCATTCTCCCAATATCTACCATTTGCAGATACCTCTCGCAGGTTGATTTCAGGATTAAAATTAGTTGCAAACGGATAACCATGGTCTCCATCATTACAATCAAGTATATCTATGGTGTGAATCTCATCAAAATAGTGCTTTTGAGCATAAGCACAAAATACATTAGTCACCCCTGGGTCAAATCCACTACCCAAAAGCCCTATAATATTAGCATCTCTAAACTCTTTATCCCTTGCCCACTGCTCTTTATACTCAAATTTAGCTGTATCAGGGTGTTCATAATTAGCAGTATCGAGATAATCAACCCCACACTCTCTACACGCATCCATAATAGTTAAATCCTGATAAGGCAAAGCTACATTTATGACTATATCAGGTTCTATCTCTCTAAATAGGGCTACCATCTCCTCAACTAAATCAGCATCTACTTGAGCTGTTTTTATCTCTACCCCTATCTTGTCGAGTATATTTTTTGCAATAGAATCACATTTAGAGAGAGTTCTACTAGCTAATGTAATCTCTCCAAATGTCTCAATATTCATAGCACACTTAAACGCTACAACATTGCCTACTCCACCTGCTCCAATTATTATAGTTTTTGGCATTTTATGCTCCTATAAATTTTTAATGGATTTTAGCATATTAATCTATTAAAAATCTTTTTTCAAATGATAAAGCAGGAATTGGTCTACTACATAAAAATCCTTGATACGAAACATCATCATTAATCTCAAGAATTTTATTCTTCTGCTCAATAGTCTCAATACCCTCTATTATAACTTTGTAGTTAAATAGCTTTCCTATACCAATAATACTCTCAACCAATTTTAAATCATCACTATTTGATAAAATTTCAGATATAAAAAATCTATCCACTTTGAGTACCTTGAACGAAAGCTTCTTTAAATATGAAAGTGATGAGTACCCTGTACCAAAATCATCTATATTACACTCTACTCCTCTATCTTTTAAATCTTTTATAATTTTTTGTGTTTTTGTAAAACTATCTATAAGTGTTGTCTCTGTCACTTCAAGTTTTAACATAGCAGGATTTACATTATGTTTAACTATACACTCTTCAAGATGTTTAGAGAAATCAACCTCATGAAGTTGTCTCGCGTTTATATTTATAGCGATATACTCAAATTTTATAATATCCTTCTCTCTCCAAACAGAGAGCTGTCTACAGACCTCATCAGCTACCCACCACCCTACTCTATTGATAAGTCCAGACTCTGTTGCCATAGGGATAAATCTATCAGGCATTATCATCCCCTTTTTAGGATGATTCCATCTTATTAAAGCCTCTACGGCTGATAGTTTATCATCTTTTATATCTACAATAGGCTGATAGTATAGCTCTAGCTCACCACTACCAATAGCATGATTTAGGTCTTGTTGAAGTGTAGTTAGCTCCTGTTGCTCCAAATCTAGGGTATGGTCATAAAATGATATATTATTCTGACCATCTTTTTTTGTCTGATACATAGCCATATCTGCCTGTCTAATAATAGTATCAATATCACTACTCTTAGGTTCAATAATAACTATACCGATACTAGTAGTCATATACAAATCTAAACCCTCAATCTCAAAAACCTCTATAAAAAGCTTTTGTATCTTTTTTGCTATTTTTTTTGCTATCTTTTTGGTATGAGTATCACTAGGAGAGATAAAAGGCACAGCCAAAAGAAACTCATCTCCACCTAATCTACTTAGATGAGAATCTCTTATATTTAGGGATTTTAATCTCTCAGATACTTGTTTGAGAAGACTATCTCCTACAAAGTGACCAAAAGTATCATTTATCTGTTTGAAGTTATTCAAATCCATATAGAATAGTGCAGAGTAGTTTAGCTGATTTTTTGGAGAGTTGATAAGCTCAACCATAAAGTTTTTATAAGAACGCCTATTTGGAAGGTTGGTTAGAGAGTCCCTCAGTGATATTTCATTAATTTTCTCAAAAGCTTGATGTTCTACGGTTTTATCCTCTACAATTCCAATACCCCCTGTAACCATATCTCTATCATCCAAAAGAGCAGAGCATGTTAACTCTGCCCATATGGTCTTCTTTTGGAATGTAAAGTTATATGAACCCATATACTGTTTTGAAGTTTTATCCTTAAGAACAGAGGTCATAATCTCCACAGCCTTCTTATCCTCTAAATTTTTTAAATTAAAACCTTTTAGATTTGTCTCCAACCCAAATATCTCATAAAATAGTTGATTGTAGTTGATGATTTTTAAATCATTATCATAATAGAATATACCAATAGGAGCTTGTCCAAGTAGTGATGATAATTTTTTCTCCTTTATATTGAGTCTCTTTTGTGCTTCATAGTACCTCTTTTGATTTTTTGATGTATCTTTATGAAGTCTGTTTATATAACTATCCAAAATAATAAGAAGTATGAGATTTAATATATTAGTAGCTATAAATCCATATAGCAAAATAACTTGCTCCTCTATATGATTATGAATCATATAAAAGAGTATAAAGGACAATATCATTGATGTCATGATAACTCTAGGTATAAATCTATATAGCCTATTTGTAACTAGTCTCTTAACATTTGGCGAGGATGTTTTTTTTGATATGTTATAAATTAAATTTTTCATTGCTACCATTATATAATAATATTAATTAATTATATATAACATTTAATGTTAAAAAACAGATAATTAATACTATGATTATATCTCATCTCTAAACAAAACTTGCTAAAATTACAGATAAACTTAAAAAAAGAATATTTTAATATTAAAGGATTCATTAATGAAAGTACTACTTATAAAAGATGTAAAGAGTCTAGGAAAAAAAGGCGAAATAAAAGAGGTAAAAGATGGTTATGGTCAAAACTTTTTGATTAATAAAGGGATGGCAAAGTTAGCTACTCCCGATGTTGTAGAGAATTGGAAAAAGGAACAGGCAGAAATTGCAAAAAAATTAGCTGATGAAATTGCACAGTTTACAGCTGAAAAAGAGAAGCTAGAGTCCAATAAAATCACTATTACAAAAAAACTAGCACCCGTAGGAATTAGAGGTTCTGTCAAAAAAGATGATATAGCAAAAGCTGTCAAAGAGAAGCTAAATATCACTATAGACAAGAGAAATATTGAACTCAAAAAAGCGATAAAGTTAACAGGTAAGTTCAAGATAGATATAAAGCTAGGACATGCAATACATGCCAAGCTTGTAGTAGAAGTAGCAGGAGAGTAGAGAGTGTTTCATGCAACAACGATACTAGCCTATAAAGGCAAAGATAGTGCTGTTATTGGTGGAGATGGTCAAGTTAGCTTCGGTCAGACAGTCCTAAAAGGAAACGCCACCAAGATTCGTTCACTATACAAAGGTGAAATATTAGCAGGTTTTGCAGGTAGTACTGCTGATGCTTTTAATCTCTTTGATATGTTTGAGAATATAC
>CAZSHP010000093.1:0-7234 GCA_964606545.1 uncultured Sulfurovum sp.
TATGTAATAAATGATGCTGATGAGTTCAAAAGATTTATTAAAAAACAGCAATCAATCTAAACCCAACCTTGCCAAAAAAACAAAACTTTGATACAATATCCCAAGATAAAGATTGCCGTCTTTATCTTGAAACAAACAAATTTTAGTTATTAGAAATTTGTTTTTCATCTTCGATAATCAGATTTCCACTCTCAATTAGGTCTCTGATTATCGTACTAGCTACTTTGAAATTTACCTCTTTATCGCTGTCTATTTTTCTATATTTTATAGTTTTCCCATCTATCCATTTATGTTCTGCTTTGCCAAAATGCTTGTTGAATTGTAGACCTATTTTTCTATCGGTTTCACTATTATTTACGAAAACCTTATACAAAATCTTTGCAATATCATTTTTGATATAGTTACCATTCATCTGTTTTTGTAGCTCAATAATAAAATCTTGTGGATTTTTAATCTCTAATTTTTGAAAATCCTCAATTAAATTATTATACTCTACACTTTGATAGAACTCTTCAACAATATCCTGAAAATACTCAATACTTTTCTTTTTCAGCTTATCAGATAAAACCTCCATTTTAGACATACTCGCTTCATATATTAGCTCTTTCTCTTCGGTGTGAAATGGTGTAGAGGCTAATGCAAAATCATATTTTAGGCTAAGGTATTGGCTATAGAACATATTGCACAGTTTTATATAAAAAAATATTGATTTTTAATATGCTTCGAGCATATTTGTAACTTCTTTGGCGATAAAAGTTGTAGACTCTTTTAATAACTCTTTGTTATAATTACTCTTTTCCATATTTAATGCAATAACACAACTTGTACTATAATAATTATTTGAATCTTGTTCATTACACTCATTTCCATTATTTATTTTTCCATAAGTTTCACATCTTACACTATTGCTCTCTACTGAGAAAATAAAATCTTTTCCAAAAGATATCATCTCTTTCATATAATTTTTAAATTCAGATGAACTACATATCTCCGAAGAGTAATGATAGTTAATTGATACAACATCGCGATTTGAAATCTTTTCTACGCTTGAGGTGTTGCCTCTTGAGCTACCTTGACTACTACCACAAGCTACAAATATAAAAATTGTAGCTATACTAGATATTAATTTAAATGCTTTTTTCATAATCTTTCCTCTCTCTAATACTTATATAAAATTCCAAGAGAAAACCCAGATAGCTTATAATCTTGGTCATTACTCAAATCATCATCTTCTGAAATAAAAGTACTCATATTATGTTGTGTATAATTTGCAGTAAGTCCAAAATTATCACTAACATCATAAGTTGCTCCAATACCATAATAAATTCCTGTAGCTCCCGTATATTCACTAAGGAATTGTATATCTGCACCTAAAATTCCATAGGCTTTTAATTTATCAAAATGTCCACCCATTTTAAAATCAAAATTCAACATACCTCCATCAAAAAATTTCCCATCATTTAGCATTAGGCTTCCACCTGCTCCCCATAAAAAAGGTGAATTTTGTTTAGAATATAACTTTTGAAATTCAATACCTACAAGTGAGAAATCTTCATATCTCTCATATGGACCGATATTTTCATACCCTGATGTATTGGCAATGACTGTTTTATCTGAATCTAATTTTGATAATTTAAGACCTATATAACTATCTTTTGCACTTAAGTTTACAATACAGCTTGTTGTTAATAGCACCGATAATAATTTTTTTTTCATAATGTTTCCTTTTATATTTTTTTTGAAAAATGGATAAATCCATCACCTCTATTTAATTGTTTTAATTTTTTAACCCCACTCACTACATAAAATCCTCCTTTTTAGTAGTCATAGCTAAATCCCATACTATATTTTTCACCAAAATTATTATTTTGGTACTCTATTTGTATATTGAAATCATCTATTTTTTTTGTAATAAATAGCTCATGGTTATAGTACTCCTCTGTAAAATAGTATTTATATTGACTCTTTAGTCCAAATTTTAAATCATCAGAGATATAGGTACTAGCTAAAAATGAGGAGCTTAGATACCCATCTAAACTATCATTTGAGGCATCAAAACCTCCATTGAATAGAATGCTAGTTGATATTTTTGATAATTTTTTGGTAAAACCAAATCCATAACTATTTTGAAATTTAAGTTCATTAGAGTAGTTTTCTCTATTAAATCCCAAATAGAGTGACCAACTTATTGGGTGATAGAATGAGTACTGTTGTGGTAGAGATTTAATACTAATTAAATCAATATTTTCTATATCTAAATCCTCTTTTTGAAGAGATAAATTAAAGTTTAGTAATTTAAACTCTATCTCTTGCATAGGATTTTTTTGAATATCTCTATAATCTATAAATAGGGGCATATAGTTAAATTCCAATGAGCCATTATCACTATAACTAATCCCTAATTTTGATGGTTGAGTATTCTCTAATGGATTTTGAGAACTATCCTCTATCTTGGTTTTACTATAAGATAAACTCATTATACTATTGTAGTTACTGTAGGATTGATGATATTTTCTAAATAAAAATTGATAATAGTAAACAAGAGTCTCTTTTGTTATATCTGATAAATTATCTGAAGGTATTGAATTATCTTTAATAATATTTAAAAAATCTCTTTTCTCTTCTATAGACATCTTGTCTGTTAAGTAGTTTATCTTTGATATAAGAGGTATAAATTTTGTTATATTCTCTATATCTTCTTGATATATTTTAATTGTATCTATTGGTAGATGAAAAATACTCTTATTTATTGTTCTATCTTCGTTTGACATCTCTAATAAATCTACTATTTTAGAAGCACAATTTTGATTTAAAAAATAGTACCCAAAGGTTGCCTTTCGTAGTTCAAAAAGATGATATTGAATTTTTTTAATCTCATCTCTGTTAAAATCCAATTTATAAGCATAGATATATCGTTGCTCTTTTATATTGTATTGGTACATTTTTTGAAAAAGTGAAGCTCTCAAAAAATAGGAATCATATCCTCCTGTTAATCCTTTGTAAGAGTATGTAAAAAATCCCTCATTATCTGTTTTGGCGGCAAAATGTATCACATCTGATAACTCTAATGGAGTGGATTTATCTTTGAATGCTATCATTGTATGACCAAATGATGAAGAGGGGGAGTTTGGATACTCCGAAGAGTAGATAAGATATAGAGTATCTTTTTGTAAAGTCTCCAAAAAACTATTTAGCTCTTGACAACTTTCTAAATCAAAATAGGGAACATCTAAATGCTCTTTTATCCATAAATATCTAGCAGGAAAGTTACAAGCTATCTCTTTGCCATATCTTCCTCTTAAAAGAGTAACCATACTATTTAACTCATCTTCTAGTGATGGATTAGGATTATCTGACAAGAAAAACTCTTCTGAAATAACATTACTCTTGCTATTTTCAAAATGTAGTAGTTTTTGCCAATAACTATTTAGATAGAGTTCCTTATTAGCACTTAACAGTGAAACTATTAAAATAGATAGATATAACACTCTCATTTTGACTACTCTCTTATTTTTTTACGAAGCAAGGTTAAAAACTCTACATGCGATTTTGCCTCTTTTGCTACCAATAGCACCATTTTATAGGCTCTATCGGAGCTAATCTTATAATCTTTGCTAATCATCAATGCAAGATTTTTAGAAAAACTTTTTCTATTTACTTTGCTTTCCATTTTTATATCATTGAAATAAATCATAATATAGGCTATAAGTTTAGAGTTGATTTTAGAATCTAAGAGCCTATTGTTATAATTTCACTTCTCTGATTTTTTCTCTAGTTCAACAAAATATTGATTAGGTGAATATTCGGAAATAGCACCACTAATCAAATCTGTTGTACTAAAATCCCAAAAAAAACTAAGCAGAGCTACACCATTATAAGAGCTTTCTAAAGGCAAAGTTTTGTTAGCATATCCATCTTTTTGAAATGTTACACTCTCATTTGCACCTCTTGTTAATGATAAAGTACAAGGTGTTTTACACTTTTGAATACCATCTACAAGTACTCTTGCACCTTCTGGTTCACTATTAAATGAGACACTCTGTGTTGTTCCACTAATCAATGTTGCACTACCAAATACTAAACTAACTCCTACTACTGACAATAATAAAATTTTTTTCATAATTTTTTTCCTTTTAATTTTTATTCTAAATAGGATGGATTTTCCATCATCTCTAAACAGATACCAAGTTAAACCTCACTCAAAACATCCTCCTCACCCAATAATTTAATCTATATCTCTATATACGAACCTAAAAAGTCTTTTTCCCCTTTTTTTTTTAAATTAAAAAAAATTTTACTTTTCTCGACTTGAATAACTAATGCCTTCTCTTTAGGTATTACTAAATTAAATAATCTCGTATTATAAAGGCATAATGAAAAGATTCTAAATAGTTTTAAAAACAGGGATGGTTAAATTAAGATATTGATTGGATAAAAGTTGTTACTACAAGTATATAAACTAAAACAAAACACTCAATAAATATTAGAAATATATTGAGAGAATATAGAAAGGTATCTAGTGAAATTACAACAAATGGACAGTGGAGATATTCTTATAAAAATGGAATGGTGTGTTGTTATTTTTGAAAAATTTAACGATGATAAGAGAGTTTTAAACTCTCTCTTTGTTCTTTAGAGGAAAAACATTCCGAAATAAAAATGAAAACTTGTATAAAAAATAAAAAAGTCCCAAAAATGCCATACCAAAAAGAATTTTTGTGGGAATAGTTTTTAGGAGTCTAGTAAAAAGAGTATCAAGATTCCCTTTGTATCCAGTTTTTACTAGATTTGCAGAAATTCTCATTCTCTTCATAAATTTACTCTGTCCCATCCTTTTTAGAGCTGTAATTCCTTTTGAGCCGTAGGTTGAGGCGTATAGAATATCTCCTTTTTTGACATTAGGCATTTGTTGTATTAGTTTTAAAGATTTTACTCCACTATTTTTAATTAAAACACTACTTTCTTTTCCAAATTTAGATGATAGTTTGACCATACCTTTTAGTTCAGATAGGTTTTTGGTTCTTTTGATGAGGTCTAGTGTTTGGTTTAGACCCACTTTATTATATAGTGTATGTATTGGTTCTACTATTTTTTTAATATTTTTAAGGGATTTTGTATCTGTAGCTATTTTTGCTTCTTTGATAATTAGTTTATCCAACCAAGTTGGGATTTTACCTGCTCTTTTACCAAATTTTAGAACAGATATAGAGCTTTTGATGGGTGCTGAAGCTCCTAGTGTGTAGAGAGTTGATGCAGAAGCAATTATTCCTAGTGAAGAGAGTGCTACTATGGTTTTGTCTACTTCTTGTCCTTTGGCGTAGTTTGTTCCTGCTATAGTTAAGTCTCTCACATCTCCAACAACCAAAAAATCCGATACAATAGCTGTAATTCTACCTATATCTTCATCACTTTTTCCCTGTGTAAGTCCCTCAAAGAACTTATCTTTTTTATATTTATAGCTCTCTCGTACTTTTTTTATATCATTTAGTAGAGTGATAGCTTTTGGGTCTCTATTGACATACTCATACTTCATAAAGTATGATAGATACTCATTCGCCTCTGCATATTTGTTCTCTTTAATTAGCTGTTCGGTTTTTGGAACAGGGTCTATATGTGCTAGTGTTCTTATATCAAATACTTTTCTCTCTTCTAATAGAAAGAGAGAGAGAGTTACAATTAATATAACTATAATGGGGGTTAGTAGCTTAAATAAAAATCTCATCTAAAATAGTATCCACATACTCATTGGCTTTGAACTGTATAAGGTCATTTGGTTGCTCTCCTGTTCCTATATAGTAGATTGGTATCTGAAGTTCATGAGCGATTGATAGCACTGAACCACCTTTTGCCGTTCCATCAAGCTTTGTGATAATTATACCATCTATACCTATCATCTCGTTGAAGGCTTTTGCTTGATTTATACTAGAGCTTCCTTGAGTACCATCTAGTATAAGAATTTTACGATGAGGAGCCCCTTTCATAGCTTTTCCTGCGATTCGAACCATCTTTTTTAGCTCCTCTCCTAGATTGGTCTGTGTATGTAGTCTCCCTGCTGTATCTATCAATACATGGTCTATCCGTTTTGATATTGCAGAGCTGATAGTATCATATACTACGGCTGATGGGTCATGACCCTGTTTTGTTGCAACAATAGGTATATCTAGTTTTACAGCCCATCTTGAGAGTTGCTCTATAGCTGCAGCACGAAAAGTATCACTTGCCCCAAGTATAACCCCTCTACCACTATTTTGTTGCAGTTTAGCCAATTTGGCTATAGTAGTTGTTTTACCTGCACCATTTACACCTACTATCATATCAACAAATGGTTTTGCACTGTACTCTTTTCTCCAGTTGTTCTTAGATTGAAACACAGATATAAGTCTATTATAAGCTTGGTCTCTATCTATTTTTTTAGGTAACTCCTCTAAAAACTTCTCAATCAACTCATAGTTGACATCAGCCTCTAAGAGAATCTCCTCAAACTCATCTTGTGTTATCTTTTGCTTTTTTTTTGGTACTATCTCTTTTATAGCATCATTTGTTTTTTTAAAAACTTTTTTTAGTATATTAAACATACTCTATCTTATCCTTCTATTTTCTTAAGTGCTTGTTTTATATCACTTTCAATCATCTCTTCGGGTATGCTTCCCTCATAGTGTGTGTAGTACTCCCCCTTTACAAAGAGAATCATAACAGGTAGAGGAAAAGTAGGGTTAAGTTGTAGTTTTGGAGAGATAAAATCGGAGAATTTCATATTTTTATCCTGATGATTTGATATATAAAAATCTATTTTTTGAGACTCAATGAAATTATTTAAGTCTTGATTGTTTATATCATCATGTAGAAGAAGACCTAGAATAGTTAGTTTATCTTTGTAGTTCTTTTGGAGTCTGTTGAGATGAGGGATTTGACCAATACATGGAGGACACCAAGTTGCAAAGAAATTTATCATAACTATCGGTTCGTCTATATCTAAAAAACTATAAAAATTATTTTTGACAGTGACTATTTTGTCTCTATTGTTTGAGTTGGTAAATATAAATCTATACTCTTTTGGGGCTATTTTTTTTATAACTTTTGGTCTAGGCTTTATCTTTTCAATTTTTGGTATATCCTCTATCGTTGTTGGCTTATCCCCACATGCCATTAGTAGCAGTAGATTTATGATTAGAAAAAATATATAAAATCTGTTTCTCATTTAAAGCAATCTTTACTGTTTTTTGGTGATTATATC
>CAZSHP010000094.1:0-7217 GCA_964606545.1 uncultured Sulfurovum sp.
GATGAACAGAAAAATATATTAGAAAAGACAGAAAATATGCAAAAAGGAGAGATTATTTTGATAAACGCCCTAGCAGGGTGTGCAAAAACATCTACTCTAAAAATGGTGGCAGAAAAAAATCGTAATAGTCGTTTTT
Source organism: uncultured Sulfurovum sp. (assembly GCA_964606545.1). Lineage (GTDB taxonomy): Bacteria > Campylobacterota > Campylobacteria > Campylobacterales > Sulfurovaceae > UBA1140. The sequence goes on from CAZSHP010000094.1 coordinate 137, forward strand.
TGTATTTGGCTTTTAATCGAAAGATTGTTGATGAGGCTGTAGCTACTTTTCCACCAAATACAAAAGCCACAACACTTCACGCTTTGGCTAGAGCATATAGTGGTCGCAAGAGATTAAAATATCTAAATATGGATACCATAAAAGATATACTTCAATATGATATTAAAAATAGCAGTCAATACTTCAAAGTATTCAATGCACTAAAAGCTTACGAGACTTTTTGTCAATCAGCATTCTCTATTGATGAGTTAGATGAGCTAAAGGTAGATGTTAGAGATAGATTAAAAGAGGATTTTTCAAAGAGAATCAAAAATAAAAATATGGATTTTATTATAGACCAAAGGGTTGAAGCTATCGATTTGGTTAAAGAGATTCACAATAGTATTCTAAACTCCGACTTTACAACATTTGATACATTTCTAAAAGAGTTTGTAGAGAGTGCAGAGCATAGAGTATTTAATTATGAGTATATTGTTTTGGATGAGTCTCAAGATGTATCTAAACTATTGGCAAAATTTATAATATCCTTGGTCAAATCAAAACGCTACAAGATAATAGTAGTAGGAGATAATAATCAGAAGATATATGGTTTTTTGGGTAATACCAACTTATCATTGGTTATAGAGAGATTATATCCCGATAGTGTTGTCAATATGAGTCTAAATAGAAGTTTTAGATTTCAAAAAGGCTCTAAAATGGAGGATTTATCCAATAGACTCCTACAATTAAGAGGTGAGACTATTATAGGGGCTAGAGAGTCTGTACCTGTTAGCTCAAAAGATGATAGAGTAGCCTATCTCTCACGAGGAACATTTCCTCTCTTGGCTATGAGTATTCATCAAATTTTAAATGAAAAAGAGTTTTATCTATATGGAGGAGTTAAAAACTTCAATATTCAAGAGATAAAAGATATATATAACCTCTATATCTATACCAAAAAATTAAAAGAGAAGTTAAGTATGGAGTTATATGGTCTAAAGATTGAGGAGCAGATAAAAAAGCTATCAGATAATAGAGATGAGAAGTCATTTCCCTATATCAAAAGTAACTCACTAAAAGCATTTAGCTCTTTTCTCGAATTATCAAATTTCGCATCTAGTAGGGCTATATTTGAACTCTCAAACAACATAAGTATAGTCTACTTCATCTACTCCAAGAAAAAAGCACTAGAGGATATAGAGGAGAACTCTGACCAACATATTATTGACCAGTTTTTCTCTCTAATTGATATTCACTCAAACCCAAATAGTAAAACTATCGTATCTACTATTCATAAGAGTAAAGGTTTGGAGTTTGAGTCTGTAATTATTCTAAAATCGCTTATTATATATGCTATTGAGGATAATATCAGTAGTGTCTCTGCTGAAAATGGAAATATTTTGGGATTGAGCAAAATAGGTATAAATATTAATCGACAATACTCTAATCAAGAGTTAGCATCTATTCTAAATAGTGCAGAGAAGAGTGATGGTAATATTTTTGCTAAAGCAGAAGAGGAGAAAAATAGTATAGAAGAGGATGAGAGTACCAATCCCAAAAACATATTACATGAACTAATAATAAATCATAAAACAAGTAATATAAAAGAGGAGTACAATATTTTATATGTAGCTATTACAAGAGCGATAAGAGATATAAAAATATCAAATGCGAATTATATAGAGACTCTTGATTTTTTAGATTTCATAAATGAAAACTTGGATGAGCTTATAAAAATTAGTGAAGGAAGAGAGTCTAAATTACTAATAGAGATTGAAAAAAAGATAAATAAAAGAGAGAAAAAAATAGAAAAAGGTCTAGTTTATCAAGATAGTTTTATTAGTATAGATACACTGCTTACTCTTTTAAAGGAGTTGTAGTTGTGATGAAAATCTCAACTACACTCCCTCTATCTACTTCGCTCTCTATCAAGATACCAAACTCATGAATATCCAAAATCATCTTGACAATAGACAATCCAAGTCCCATTCCCCCATTTACTTTTGATTTTATTTTATCTACACGATAGAATCTATCAAAAATATGCTCTATATCCTCTTTTGGTATTCCCACTCCTTGGTCTTGGAAAATTACTCTGAATTTGGAGTTTTTCTTCTCTATAGATATTTTTATCTCTCTGTTTGTGGGGCTATATAGTATGGCATTTTTGAGGATATTGATACAGGCGATTTTTAGTAGTCTGCTATCTCCTTGTATAGTCAGAGGTATTAGGTTCATTTTTATATTGATAGATTTCTCTTGGGCTAGAGAGTATAGTTCATCTCTGCACTCTGAGATAATCTCATCAATATAGACCTCTTCAAAAGAGGATTTTATCTCCAATTTATCGCTCTTTGCCAAAAATAGAAGACCATCTATGAGCTTCTGAATCTCTATGATTTTTGATAGAGATTTTTGCATGATTTTTTGATACTCTTTGCAGTCTCTCTCTCGTCTAAGTCCTACCTCAATTTCTCCTCTTATAGTTGTAAGTGGTGTTTTTAGTTCGTGTGAGGCATCACTACTAAATTGAGATATTTTATTAAATGATTCTTGGTGACGAGATAGTAGCTCATTAAAAGTCTCTACCAATTTTTTAATCTCATTTGGTATATTATGAGTACTAACTCGTTGTGTATAGTCATAAGCTTGAATTTGGTTAACACTTTCCACAACCTTATATACGGGAAGCAGAGTTTTTGAGATAAGCAGATAAGAGCCTAATATAAAAAAGAGAAAAATAATAAGATTAACTAAAATAAGTGTTTGGATAATCTCCCTCTTAAAAGATATTGCTACGGCAATTTGAAGTAGTTGCAATCTATCACCCATTTTTAATACCTCTGTAGCTACTCTATGACAATTTATCGTTTTATAGATTATCTTATCAGTTCTAGTATCTTTACTAAAATCAAATTTATTAAAAGTAAAGTTTTTAATAGAAGAGGATTGAGCGACAAGAGACTTTTTTTTAGTTGTTAAATTATATTGACTAATGCGAATATGTAAAAGAGCCATTTTAAATATCTCTTGTGTCTCTTCTATCTCCAAAGGAATATCCTCATTTTCTTCATCTATCTCTTGAATCAGATTATTCATAATCACATATAATGAACCATCAAGATGTGATATTTGATTATTATAAGCATCCTGATAGAGTAGATAACTTGTTCCCAAAAGGATAATTGCAATCAAAAGAGAAAAATAGAATATCAGTTTGAGTTTGATACTCTTAGACATAAGGATTAATTCCCAATAGATACCCTCTACCTCTAATGGTATGTATTAGTTTTGTATCAAAATTTTTGTCAATCTTGTTTCGTAGCCGATAGATATAGACATTAATAATATTGCTCATACTCACAGAGTTCATATCATGCAGATTCTCATTAATAATAGTTTCACTTAATACGGTTCCCCTATTTCTAGCCAAAAATTCAAGTAAGGCATACTCTTTTGCCGTAAGAGAGATTAATCTATTCTCCCTTGTAACCTTTCGCTGATTGGTATCTATTTGCAAATTTTCTATTACAATAATATTTTTTGTTGAGGTTTTTCTCCTAAGTTGCACTCTAATCCGTGCCAATAACTCCTCAAAAGCAAAAGGTTTACTCATATAGTCATCTGCTCCATAGTTTAATCCTGTCACCTTATCAGAGATAGCATCTTTGGCAGTTAACATAATAATTGGAATATTTACCCCCTTGTTTCGTAAAATCTTACACACCTCAAAACCATTATATTGTGGCAACATAATATCCAAAATCATTAAATCATATCTATTTATCTCTACCAAATAGAGTGCTTCACCACCATTAGAAGCATAATCAACACTATAAGACTCCTCACGAAGCCCCTTTTTTAAAAAATCTGCTATTCCTTTGTCGTCTTCTACTAATAATATTTTCATGGTGATATTCTATTATTTTTTTTTGAAAATATTGAGATGAATTTTTATTCATACTATATTCATACCCTCTTCATAAAAATATTCTACTATTATTTTATGAATATCACAAAAAAATTAACAAAATACTACCTCTATATGCTAATGCTCTTTTTTATAGGCAGATTATCTCTCTTTATTATCTATTTTGATAAGTTAAAAGAGAGTAATGCCAACTACTGGTTGACATTTATTTATGGGGCGAGAATGGACACTATAACCTCATTTATGTTATTAGTTATCCCTTTGATACTTTTGACACTGATGCCCAAAAGGTTAGCTTTATTGGTTGATGGATTTCTTAGGTATTATTTTTTGATTGTTTTTTCGATTCTTATCTATATAGAAAATGCCTCGTTTCCTTTTATTGCAGAGTATGATGTGCGACCGAACTATCTATTTGTGGAGTATTTGGAATATCCAAAAGAGGTTTTTGCTACGATTTTTGCAGGGTACAAGTTAGAACTATTGATTGCCTTTTTCATGATAGGTGGTTTCGTATATCTCTATCTAAAATATATTAAAGAGTCATTTATACCTATTTTTGAGAGTAGTTATACTAAAAGGATAGCCTTATTTATACCTCTTGGATTGATTCTTTTTATTGGTATTCGCTCCTCTTTTGGTCATAGACCTGCTAATATCTCGGATGCTATGTACTCCTCTAATAGAATGCTCAATGAGATTACAAAAAACTCTCCATATAGTATCGGTTATGCAATATATGTAAATAGAGAACATGGTAGCAAAAAGATTATAAAGCAGTATGGTAAAATGGATATAAAAGAGGCGTTATCAAGAGTCAAAAAGAGATTAAACATAGAAAGTACGAGTAAAGATTCCCCACTATCTAGGCTAGAAAAGAGCCATTTTAAAACCAAAAATCCAAAAAATCTAGTCATCTTTTTACAAGAGAGTTTAGGTTACCAATTTTTTAAGGAGAGAGAAGTTACACCTCACCTAAATCAATTAGCAAAAGAGGGAATTCTATTTAAAGATTTGTACTCAAATGGAACAAGAAGTGTTCGAGGGATTGCAGGAACTGTAGCAGGGATTTTTTCAATTCCAGGTAAAGGAGTCGTCAAAAGAAACAAATCTCAAAATGGCTTTTTTACTGTAGCTTCATTGCTGAAACCTTACGAGTACTATACTTCTTTTATCTATGGTGGGGAGAGTCGATTTGATAATATGAAAAGTTGGTTTTTGGGTAATGGATTTGATGAGGTAATAGATGAGCCTAAATTTGAAAATCCCTCTTTTGTGGGAACTTGGGGAGTGAGTGATGAGGATGTGGTTATTCGTGCTAATGAAGAATACAAAAAACTCTATAGCAAAAATCAAAAATTCGCATCTGTTATATTTTCAACCTCAAACCACAACCCTTTTGATTTTCCTGATGGAAAAATAGAGTTGGTTAATGGAGTGGCTAAAAAGAGTGTTAAAAATGCCGTTAAATATGCAGATTTTGCAATAGGTAGATTTATAGAGTTAGCAAAAAAAGAGAACTACTACAAAAATACCATATTTGTAGTAGTTGCCGACCATAATATCCGAGTCTACGGGGATGATATAGTTCCTGTAAATATGTTTCATATCCCTGCTCTTATATTAGGTGGAGATATAAAACCCATGGTCTATAATAGAATTGCAACTCAACCTGATGTTTTGGCTACAGTTTTGGATTTAATAGGATTAGATTTGAACTATCCGATTATGGGTCACTCTATATTTAGTGACAAAAAGCAAAATATCTCACTAATGCAGTTTCATACCTCTTATGCTCTTAGAGTTAATAATAAAGTGGCTATTATACGACCCAATAAAAAAGTTCTTACATTTGTATATGAAAACAGTCATCTAAAAAGAGTAGAGAGTGATATAGAGTTGGAGAGAGATTTAGTAGCTTTTATTGTTTCATTAAATTATCTGTACAATAAGAAGTTATATAGATAATAACTTCTCTATCATCATTTTTTGATACAATTTCAGATATAGTTCCATATTCAAAATCATGGAGACAATAATGACTCGATATAAGTTTCTACTCTATTTTGCAGTAGTTTTTCTAAGTGTTAGTTTTATAAGTAGAACGACTCTACTCTTATACTCTTTTTCACTAATCAATAGCTCTATTACGGAGTTGCTATCACTATATTTTGTGGGGCTATTTTATGATATAGTGGCATATTTTTACTATATTATCCCCTTTGTTATCTATCTTTTTATTATCCCCTCTACGCTATTTAACTCTAAAATTCATAAATTTATCTCTTTGATTATCTTTTTTGGAGTTATCTATAGTGTTGTTTTTAATGGTGTAAGTGAGTGGTTTTTTTGGGAGGAGTTTGGAAAACGGTTTAACTTTATAGCTGTTGATTATCTAGTCTATACCCATGAAGTTATCAAAAATATTCAAGAGTCCTACCCTATGCCACTACTTATATCGGTGATATTTATAGTAACAGTGGGGATTTTTTATCTAATAAGCAAAAAAACTGATATGTTTGAGAGATTTTTTGATGATAGTAGTTCATATAGAAGTCGATTTCCTGTTACTCTAGCTCTTTTACTAATACCTATTATCTCTTTTTCTATTTTAGATAGACAGAGTCTATCTTCAACCGTATCTCAAAATAGATATAACCAAGAGTTAGCAAAAAATGGTTTCTACTCTCTCTTTTCTGCTTTTAGAAATAATCAATTAGACTATTATGAGTTTTATAAAACCCAAGAGAATCAAAAGGTACTCAAACACTATAGAGAGCTTGTTGGTAGTAAAAATAGCAGATTTATATCAGAGGATTTGAACAATACACTAAGAGAGATAAAAGCTACAGCAGAGGAGAAGAGATACAATGTTATGCTTGTTATGATAGAGAGTCTAAGTGCTTCATATATGGGTATCTATGGCGATGATAGAAATCTCACCCCTCATATAGATACTCTAGCTAAAAAATCACTCTTTTTTAGCAACTTTTTTGCTACAGGTACACGAACTGTAAGGGGAATGGAGGCAGTAACTATCTCTGTACCACCAACAGCAGGGCGAAGTATAGTCAAGAGACCAGATAATCATAATATGTTTGGTATGGGGTGGATTTTCAAAGAGAAAGGGTATGATAATAAGTTTATCTATGCAGGTCATGGCTATTTTGA
>CAZSHP010000095.1:0-7136 GCA_964606545.1 uncultured Sulfurovum sp.
GATATATATTTGGTTGGGATAAATTTTGATATGGAGGATAGGAATATCTCTCTGTTTGAGTGGGAGAAGATTTGGAAAGAGTAATTTTAGATACTATCACGCCCAACCAAAAGAGATAGCTAAGATACCAAGTGTATAGTGTAGTATATTGGGAATTAAAATATTCCCAAATTTTCTATAAGTCCATAAGAAAATAACACCCCCTAGAAACATTAAACTCACATTGAATGCACCCATAAAAAAGTGCGAAGAGCCAAAAAAGAAACTTATAATAAAAATATCATTTTTACTTTTGTACCCAACAATATCCAAACCCTCATAAAACAGTATAATCAAAAAGTCTTGAAGGAATACATGTGATATATATCCAATAGTTAGATAGACAATCAAATAGTCTCCATAGTGAAGAGATTTTCCAAAAGTAAAAAAATCACCCTCATAAGTAAAAAAACGGATGGTAAACATAACTACTATAAAAATAGATACTATCTGCATAATTTGAAAAATTTTATCTCTATCTATAGAGCCTTTAAAAATAGCCTTTTTTACATTTCTATATTTTATCACAAATAGATATATTGGTAGTATCATAATCATTAGAGTCACCATACGAATAGGTATCTTTATAAGTGTATAGACTTGTGATAAATCTGAAAATGTAAATATAAAAATTATAGAGACAACACATGCAACAACAAACTCTAACCTCATCTTCTAATCCTCTCTGCTAAATATCTATTGCCCATATAGCAGACAAAAAAGATTCCTGTAAGGGTTAGGGAGTAGAGTGTGAAACTCTCAAAATTCACCTCTCTTATATCAGAGATAACAAAGCTACTGAAATATCCTAGAATAAACCAAATCCCATTTAGAACGCCATACCCATATATAGTATATAGAATGAACTGCATCTTGTCCATGTGGGTAATACCTGCAACAAATGAGATATAGACTCTAAGTGTGGGGAGTAGACGAGAGAAAAAGATAGAGCTTTTGCCATATCTATAAAAAAACATCCTAGCCTGTGCAAGTTTTGGGGAGTGTTTTAGATATCTCTCTTCTATCTTTATAGAGATAGAGTAGTAGATAAATGATATAGTACTATTAACCACAATAACCAAAATTAATGCACCATAGTGTAGTTTACCAATAGCAACCAAAAACCCAACTAGAAACATAACAATCTCATTGGGAAAAAGGATGCAAAATATGGCTATATTAAAATATACCCAAAATAGAGGTAAAAAATCAGCTGTTGTGGGGGTGATACTATATAGAATTTCATCTATCATTTTAATAACTCTCCTTATTTTTATACAAAAAGTATATCCAAAGAGAGTCACAAGCTGGTCACAAAAAAACATTAATCTCTATTTTATATTTAATATTGCATAATTCTCTCTATTTTATCTATAAGGGGATAGTATTTTGAGAAAATATAGAATTTTAATAGTAGAGGATGAGCTGATACCAGCTAACTATATAAAAAAGGTTCTCTTAAAATATGGACACCATGTGATAGGTATCGCCCGTTCAGGTATTGAAGTAGATAAGTACCTCTCTAACAGAAGTTTACCTGAGCTAATCTTAATGGATATAAATATAGAGGGAGTAGATGATGGGATAACTGTAGCAGAGAGAGTCTACTCAAAGTTTCCATATATAGCAATAATATATCTCACAGCATATCATGACGAAAAGAGCCTTATCCGAGCAGATAAGACAAAACCCATAGGCTACCTTGTAAAACCTATACAACCAGAGACCCTTTTGAGTACTATTAGTATAAGTATGTCTAACTTTGTAGATAAAGTTGAAACCAAAAAGATAGTATTTTCAGATACTGCATCATATGAATTCTCAACAAGGAGTATCACAACTGAAAATGGGATAACTATACTAAGCAAACATGAGGCTATGCTTCTAATACTACTAGCTAGAAGAGCCAAACAGTTTGTATCATATAGTGAACTTGAAAATAGTATCTGGCAAGATAGCCCTCCTAAGACAAGTGCATTGCGTACTACTCTATGGAGGCTCAAAAAAAAATTACCCAAAAATGTAGTAATAGAGAATCTCTATGATTCAGGGTACAAGATAAACTTCTAATGTCATCTAAAATATTTGAAAAAGCATTCTATAACGCTCTAGTACTTGCTATTGTATATTTTATATTGGTCTTCTCTCTGCTTGTCCCCTATATAGAAAAAAACTCTATGGCACTAGAGGAGCGAACGGGTGAGATAGAGCTACAAAAAATTGTAGAGATTGTCAATAATGCTACTGTAGAGATAAAGGAGTATGAGAAGAGTAGAAAAAGCTACACAGAAAAAGAGATTTCTAATAAAAAATCCTTTTTAATAAAAAACCTTAAACAACTTTTGCGAAAAATCAGAGTTGGTAAAAGTGGTTATGTATATATCTTTGACTCAAAAGGAAAGATAATAATACATCATAATAAAAAGTTTGAAGGCAAAGATTTTCATATTATAAATCCTCAAACTAACTCTATGATATTTAATGATTTAATAGATGCTTATCACAGTGGCAATAAGAGACTATACTATCTATGGGATGCACCCAATGACAGAGGAAACTATATCTATCCAAAGGTCTCATGGATAGACTATAATAGCTATTTTGATTGGTATATCTGCTCGTCTGGATATCTGCAAGATTTTCACAAACACTCACAGCAGTTAAAATCATATCTCCTCTACGCTATACCTCTAATCACTACTGTTATTACTCTGCTAGGTCTATATCTACTAAAAAGAATCCTACAACCTGTAATAGAGCTATCAGAGATTGCAAAAGAGGTAGCAGAGGGCAATCTACATGTACGATATAGAGGTAATATATATGATGATGAGAGAGGGGTACTTGCAAAACAGTTTAACTATATGTTAGATACTATTCATAACCAAGTAGAGACACTAGATGCAAAGGTAAAAGAGAAGACAAAAGAGCTATCTCACTCTCTCAAAGAGAAAGAGATACTACTAAAAGAGGTACATCACCGTGTCAAAAATAATCTCTTTACAATAAGTAGTATTATTGGGTTACAAGAGTTTAGAGAAAAAGAGATAAGTACAGCTGATATTATCTCAAGTATACAGCATAGAATACAAGCTATAGCTATGGCACATGATTTGCTTAGCAAAGAGAACAGCGATTACCAAAATATATCTATGCCAACGTATATAAAAGAGTTAACCTCTACTATCACATCAGCTATGGTAAATGATAGCAAATATAGATTAATATGTAATATTGAACCCATAAAACTACCACTAGAGAAGACTCTAACTGTAGGATTGATTATAAATGAACTTGTAACAAATGCAATAAAATATGCTTTTGGTAATTCAAAATATGAGATAGTTGTCTCAATGAAAAAAAGTATAGATAAAAAGATAATACTCTCTGTCAAAGATAATGGCATAGGATTTGACCCATCCTCTCCAAAAGGTACGGGATTGGAGCTTGTGGAGATGTCTGCTACTCAACTCAATGGTAAAATGGAGATTGATACAGAGCATGGAACAGCTATTTATATTCTTTTTCCTCTATAACTAAGTATATCATATTTTTATTTTTAGTTTATAACTATTTAAGATTAAAGTAAAACTGTTATAATTTTAGAACATTTAAACACAAAGGGCAATATAGATGAAATTTTTTAGCAAAACAGCATTAATACTTTTTATACTTAACATCACAAGTTCAGCAAACATTCTTACAGATAAAATGTATACATTTATTGGTGTACAAAGCTCATATACAGATTATGATACAGAATCAGCACCAACTATTGGTTTCAAATATGGTAAACAGACTGATACATGGAGAACAGCTATCTCCTATAATTATGCCCAAGCGTCAGGAGATACATATCAGAGCTTTATAATGCAGATAGATACAGGTGTTTTGACTGAACTATTCAGAGATATTCCTCTAAAACCCTATCTAGGTTTCTCTCTTGGTGTTATGGAGCATAGAAATTCATCAAATAACCCTAGTACAGATAAAGGTTATCTTTATGGTTTAAATACAGGAATCAACTATGTCATAAACAACGCTTTTGATATAGATTTTGGATATAGATATATGGATAGTAGCAAACTCGAATATGTAGGTAGTAGAGGAGACATTACTCTATCTCTACACTACTATTTTGATTAGAAGATAAACAGTTTAACCTCTACACATCTACTGTTTAGGGGGGCTTAGCTATACTTCGATTATGAAAAAAACTTACGCCTACAACCACAAACCTATAGATTTTGATTTTGAACAGACTATAGATAGATTTTTAGTAGAGGAGATACCTCTTTTTAACTCTAGCGATAGAGGTTCTAACCTTATTCTCAAGATAAGAAAATCAAATATGAGTACATTTAAACTCATATCTGTCATAGCAAAAGCTACCAAACTAGAATATAAAGATATAGGCTACGCTGGTCTAAAAGACAAGAGTGCCACTACTATACAGTATATATCTATTCCGAGGAGATATGAGAGAGAGGTTATAACCAATCTCACAACAGAAAAGATAAAAATCTTAGAAAAGAGATATAGCAAAACCCCTATAAAAATTGGTCAGCTAAAGGGAAATAGATTTGCTATTATCCTTCACAAGGTCTCAGCTGATGCAAACAGAAGGATAAGAGAGGTTTCAGAGATTATGCAGAGCCGAGGTATACCAAACTATTATGGGTATCAACGATTTGGAGAGGATTCAAAAAGCTATCTACAAGGAAAAGAGATAGCTCACTCTGGTAAAAAATTGAAAGGTGCAAGGGAGAAACTTTTGGTATCTGCTTATCAGAGTCATCTATTTAACTCTTGGCTCTCATCTCGTATGAGAATCTCAAAAACAATTGAAGCGAACTCAATAGATAGAGCCTCTGAAATTCTATCATACCCTAGAGAGTTAATAGAGGTGTTGGCTAAACAAAAACATCTATTTAAGCTATTTATAGGTGATGATATGAAACCATACCCTTATGGCAAATCACACCCTCTTCAAGATTTTGGCATATCACAAAAAGCTTTTTTAGAAAGAAGAGAGAGTCCAACAGGTATACTACCTGGTGCAAAAACAGATAGGTCTATGTCAGATGCTAGATACCTAGAGGTAAAATTTGATGATGATGAGTTATACTGTATGAAAGGTAGTAGAAGGTATGCTTGGGTATGGCCTGAAAATTTAGCTTTTTCATACAATGAGAAGCAACAGAAGCTAAGAGTACAATTCTACCTACCAAAAGGTTCATACGCTACCACTTTTTTAGAAGAAATTGCAAAGAAGAGTCTAAATAATTAATATGGAGATAAAGATGAGATATATTATAGTTGTACTATTTTTGTCACTTATGACAGGCTGTTCCATGATGAATATAGGGATGGGACAAAACTCAAAAGAGCTATCCTCAGTCAAAAAAAAACTACTACTACAAGATGCAAACTCTCTAAATAACCAAGGGGTTAGAGCATACAAACAGGGAGATTATGACTCATCTATAGGATACTATCAAAAAGCGATAAAGATAAAAGAGAGAGTATTAGGAGAGAAAAATCTAAATACAGCTACAAGTTATAACAATCTAGGACTTGTATACAAGAGAAAAGGTGAAAATGGCAAAGCACTAGCATATATATCTCAAGCTCTAAAAATTAGAGAGAGTATATTGGGTAAGTTTGATAGTAGAACAGCAGAGAGCTATAATAACTTGGGAACTCTATATGCAAATATGGGTGAGACAGACAAAGCGATTAATTTCACCAAAAAAACTGTAGAGATAAAAAATGAAATTATTCGCAAAGAGAGAATAGGAACGGCTGTAAGCTATAACAACCTAGCTGTACTATATGAGGAGGATGGAGAGTATCAAAAAGCTATGAAAAACTACCTAAAAGCCCTAAGTATCAATGAATCCGTGTGGGGTAAAAATCATACTGTTACACATCAAAACTATAAAAATATAGCCCTACTCTACTACACTATGGGCAAATATAAAGAGGCACAGAGATATGCAAAACTAGCCAAAGAGGATACAGAGATTGAACTAGAGGATATAGAAGTTACCAAATAGATTTGGATTTTGATAGCTTATTTTAACATAAAAAAGTATACTATTCCCTAATGGAAAAAAATATAAAGAAAATACTAATAACAAATGATGATGGATTCAACTCCCCTGCCCTTTTGACACTTATAGAAGCACTAAAACCTCTAGGAGAGGTTACAACTGTAGCACCAACACTGGAAAAATCTGCCTGTGGACACTCTCTCACACTTACTAAACCACTTAAATTTGTTGAGTTAGAAGAGGGTTTTTTTAAGCTAGATGATGGAACACCTACTGATTGTATCTTTTTGGCTCTACATAAACTCTATGATGCCTCTTATCATCCTGATATAGTTATCTCTGGTATAAATATAGGTGCAAATATGGGCGAAGATATAACCTACTCAGGAACAGCAGCAGGAGCGATGGAGGCTATACTCCAAGGAGTTCCTGCTATTGCTATATCTCAAGACTTTTCAGATGACATAATAGAAAAAAAGGGTTGGAAGTATGAGTTAGCAACAGAGACTATTGTTAAAATTGTTACCAAAATATTTGAAGGCTCATTCCCTCTCTCTCCTAGAAAGTTTCTAAATATCAATATACCTGCTCTAAAACCAAATGAGTGCAGAGGTATAAAAATAACAAAAACAGGTAGCAGAGTCTATACAAATGATGCAGACTCACACATCAATCCACGAGGAGTAGAGTATTTTTGGATAGGTCTAATCAATCATGAGTGGAGAGAGACCACAGGAGAGATGAGTGATGTAGAGGCTATTAGAGGTGGCTTTGTATCTATAACCCCAATCCATCTTGATATGACCTCTCATAAAGATATAGAGGTGTTAAAGTCTTGGATTTAATACTCCTCATCTAAAGCAGAGAGAAAAAAAGATGAGGTGATTCAAAATCTACTAGATATGGAGATAAGAAATTCTGAGTTAGATGTTTCGGAGAATCATATAAACAATAATCAAAAAAAGATAAATTTTCTTTTGGGTAGAAGTATCTCTAACATGTCTCTGAAACAATAGAAAATTATTTAAAACAATATTAAAT
>CAZSHP010000096.1:0-4283 GCA_964606545.1 uncultured Sulfurovum sp.
CCAAAGAGATAAGTTGTAGTTTTGGATTGGCTTTGAGTATATCTTTGGCTAGTTTAGTTGAGATAAAATCCCCACTAAGTAGTGCCAACCTAAGATTATCAAACTTAGCATCTGACTCGGATAGAAGTAGTTGCATAAATGCAGGTACACTATTCCAAATAGTTATATTCTCTTTTTCAATCATATCTAACCATATTGATGGTTCACTCTTCTCTTTTTCCGTAGGGATAACCACCGTAGCCCCACACTCCAATGCTCCATAAATATCATAAACACTCAAATCAAAATTAAGCTCAGAGAGAGCAAAGAAGTTATCGACACTAGAGAGTTCAAATCTCTGATTCATATCTCTAATAGTATTTGCTATATTAGCATGAGTTATCATAACCCCTTTTGGTGTACCTGTTGAGCCAGAGGTAAATATCGTATAGGCTAAATCATCTGAGTGTGCTTTTACTAGATAGTGTGGCATCTCTCTACCCAAATCAACAAAAGAAGCCACATCGATAACCTCCAAATCTATATTAGAAAATAGAGAATCGCTACTTAGAACCATTTTGATATTTGCCTCTTTTATCAGGTAATCTATACGATTTTTAGGATAACTAATAGAGAGTGGTAGATAGGCAACCCCTGCATACCCACACGCCAAAACAGATACTACCTGCTCCCAACCCTTAGGTAATAGAATCGCCACATGTTCATCGGCTTTAATTCCCAACTCTTCAATCTTTTGAGCTATCTGAACAGCTCCATTGTGTAGCTCTTGATATGAGATACGTTTACCATCAGAGATAATAGCATCCAAGTTAGCATATTGAGATAAATGCTCCATAAAGGAGATAGGCAGAGGCTCTAGTGATATAGACTCATGAGTCATATTATAGAGTCGATAGTTTCTATCAAATGAGTAGAGTTTACTATTTTCAAGTAACTCAATATCCTCTGTAACTCTATAGACAATCTTTTTATAGAGTTCAAACATATTATTAAGCATACGAGCAGGGAAAAGCTCCTCAATAGCATCCCAATTGACTATTAACTCACCATCTACCTCTGATATTTGATTATCAATCCAAACTTGTGGAGTTTGAGAGATAGTATATAGAGACTCCCCTAACCACTTAGTATCAACACTATCTAACCCCAAAGTAGAGGTAAATACCACAGGCATAGAGACATCTCTATTGAGTGAACGCATCTCTCGCAAAATCTGAATTCCACCTATATCTTTATGCTCTAAATCCATAAAGAGTTGTCGTTTGACATCCTCTATAATCTCTTTGAAACTTTTACTAGATGGCACATTAACCTCTAGTGGATTCAAAGAGGTAAAATCTCCAACTATCTTATTTATATCTTTGTGAACTTGAAGCCTATCAAATAGGGTCAGATTGATACAGAAGTGTTTATTGTTTGACCAAAGAGCCAAGACTTTGGCATAACATGCCAAAAGCAGAGCTGTTGGAGTACTACCCAACTCAATGCTATTTTGTTGAAATGCACTCCATCTCTTTTTATCCATACTAAAGTGTCGTCTTGTGAATTTTGGTTTTGTAATATCCTCTGGTGCTGTACTCAATAAGAGTTGAGGAGCAGATGGAAGAGTCTCTAACCTCCCTGTCCAATACTCCAAGCTCTTTTTGTATCTATAGCTCTCTTTATAACGCTCTTTGTAGAGCATATAATCTCTAAATATAACTCCTAGTGGCTCAATAGGCTCATCATAATAGAATTTGCGTAGCTTATTGAGCATTACACCAATACTACTAGCATCACAGATTAACATATCGATATAGATATGCAAAATAGTCTTATCAGACAAGATATAGGCTTTCATATTGAAAAGTGGTAAGTGATTTGGCTCTAAAATAGTATTGAGACACCCATCTCTACGAGTAGCGAGGTATGTTTTTGTATCCTCTATATCTGATAAATCTTCTCTATCTATCTTGAAATATGGTACTTTTGGCGTAATAGATTGAGTCATATTCTCTACATCAATAGTAGTTCGAAGCATAGGGAAATACTCTATTACTCTATTCCAAGCTCTCTCTAATCTATCCAAATCTATATTATCTAACTCCAACTCTGTATAGGCGAAACAGGCTGTATTTCCAAGAACCATAGAGCTATCTCTACCAAGTAGATACGCCTCTTGAATATCATTTAGAGGAAATGGCTCATAGAGTCCTCTACTATCTACAACCAGAGGTTTCAAAAGCTTCTTGCGTGATAGATTTTCATCATCAATAAGCTCAAAAATCTTATCAGAGAACTCTAAAATAGTAGGGTACTCATAAAACCACATTAGAGGGGTATCTATATCCAAGATTTGAGAGAGTCTATTTTGAAGCTCAATACTTTTGAGAGAATCTATACCAAATGAGACAAAACTTTTCTCTATAACTATCTCATCTCTACCTATTCCACAGAGTTGTGCCACCTCGTCAGCAATCCACAGCCTTAGTAGCTCTTTTTGAACAGATGGCATAGATTTTTTGAGTAGTTCTAAATCCTTTTTCATAATAGTCTGATTTATCTGCTCATGTTTATCCAAAAAGGTAGCTAATGGAGTAAACTCTCCATTGATATAAAACTCTTTGTTTCTATATCTCTGTATCTTTCCACTAGAGGTTTTGAGAAGTCTGTTAGGTTTAATTAGAACAATATCATAAACCATAAGCTCATGCTCCTCTCCAATCGCTTCACAGATAGCACTAAAAATCTCTTGAGCGTTATATTTTCTTAGATAAGTTCTCTTGACCTCTTGAACGACTACTAGCCTCTCAGCTCCATCTCTCTCAATACTAAATACAGCACACCCCATATCTATCAAAGCCTCATGAGATTGATAGGCTACTATCTCTATATCTTGTGGATAGTAGTTTTGACCTCGGATAATTATTAAATCTTTTACCCTTCCACAAACGAACAGTTCATCATCATAGATAAACCCTAAATCTCCCGTCTTTAGATACTCTCCAAATACCTCTTTGGTCTTGACCTCATTATTCCAATACCCCTTGGCTACGCTTGAACCCTTGACAAGTATCTCACCTACATCCTCTCCATCTTTGGTATCAATTATCACCTTATGGTCGAGAGTTGGCTTTCCACAAGAGATAATAGATTGCCCTTTGCTACTTGGGATTACTACCCCCTCTTTGAGCCTCTCGCTATTCAAGGATAGAGAGTTAAACTTCTTCTCCTGCTCAGCACCTGTAATAATAAGCGTTGTCTCTGCCATCCCGTAACAGGGATAGTGTGTTACATCTCTAAAACCATAAGGTTCAAACCTCTGACTAAACCTCTCCAAAGTCTCCAAATAGATAGGCTCTGCGCCATTAGCCGCACTCTTCCAATAGCTTAAATCTATCCCCTCTAAATCACTATCCTTGATACTGTTTAGACACAACTCATAGGCAAAATTAGGTGCGCCACTAACATCAACTTGATACTTGCTAATAGCCTTTAGCCATCTAACAGGCTTTTGGAGAAAATATACAGGAGACATTAGAGTTATCTCACACCCTATATAGAGAGGCTCTAATACACCTCCCATTAGACCCATATCATGAAAGAGTGGTAACCAACTCACACATCTACTCTGCTTAGTATAACCTATCAGAAGATGAAGTGCTTCCATATTACTCATAATATTAGAATGAGTTACCATTACCCCTTTAGGGTCACCTGTTGAACCCGATGTGTATTGTAAAAATGCAATATCCTCCCCACTTATCTCTATCTCTATAAAATTATCGCCTCTCTCTTCTATCTTATCCGTTTGAATGATGGGTATATCTTTTAGAAATGGTTCATTCTCAAAGCTATTTTTAACAATATCTACAGTTTTAGCCGTTGTTAAAATAGCTTTTGCATTGGAGTTTGAAATAATGGATTTAAGTCTATCTAATTTTTGATTTTTACGAGGTGGATAGGCAGGAACTGCAATTAATCCAGCATATAAACACCCAATAAAAGCTGTTATAAACTCTAATCCTGAAGGATATAACAGTAAAGCTCTATCTCCTTTTTGATATTTTTGGGTTAAATCGTTGGCTATGCTTTTTGCCTCATTATCTAACTCTTGAAAAGTTAGAGTATCTATCTTATCTTCTCCCTCTTCGAATCGGTAAAGAAGTCTGTTTGGAATATCTTCTACATGCTTTTGAAGTCTATTTAAAATGTTCATTATACCACCCTTATTAATATTAGTTCTAATAGATAGAAATATTAACATAAAAATCTTAATAATGTTAGTCTAAGTTGAAAATAAG
>CAZSHP010000096.1:4383-7086 GCA_964606545.1 uncultured Sulfurovum sp.
AGATAGAAATATTAACATAAAAATCTTAATAATGTTAGTCTAAGTTGAAAATAAGCTTTTTTAATTATACTTTATGAAAAAGTTTATAAAAAAATGCAAAAAAAAGTTATTTTTCTAATCACAATTCAGTTTATCTCCCTCTTTGGGACACATATGTCGGACTTTGCTTTGAGTCTATATCTATATGAGCAGAGCCACTCATTATCTCTCTACTCATACTTCTCTATGATGATAGTTTTGCCTGAAATTATCCTAGCTCCTATCATCGGTCACTATGTTGATAAATTTAATAAAAAGTGGCTCATGCTATTAGGACATGGTGGAGCAGGAGTATCTAGTTTGATAATTTTATTATTACTGCAACAAAATCACCAAAACTTCTATATCTACCTACTGTTTGTTATGATTGGCTCATTTTTTAACGCAATGGTCTTTGCATCATTTCATGTAATTATAGGGTATGAAGTCAAAAGTGAGAGTATGGGAAAGGCATCATCTATTATTGAGCTTGGATTTGGACTGATTATGATACTCTCACCTGCTATTGGAGCTTATCTTCTCGATAATCAAGGGATATTTAGCATCTTTTATATAGATATAGCTACATTTTCAGTAGCTCTAATAGTCATCTCTATGCTCTCTTTTAAAAAATCTATATCAACAGATGAACATAATAATAAAAAGTTTTTTCAAACTCTTAAGGAAAATTTTATATACCTCAAATCCCATAAACTTCTGTGGCTAAGTCTACTACTATTTGCTCTAATTCAATTCAATATGGCTCAAACAACAGTACTCGTAACTCCTGTGATACTTAGTATCTCCACCAAAACTATATTAGGGGGGATTATTAGCTTATCAGGGATTGGTATGCTAATCGCTAGTCTAATGCTACTCTCAATCAAAATTGAACGCTCTTTGTATTGGATTAACCGTTTTGCTATGCTCCAAGCTATAATCCTATTTTTAGCTATATTTCATGTCAATATTATCCATATAGCTATAGGTTCATTCCTTTTTATGTTTTTTAGCTCTTCTCTTAATATTACCAATTACGCCTATTGGCAAAAGGAGATAGACAACAGTAAAAAGGGTCAACTATTTGCCATGAGAAACTCCATTATGATGCTCTCATTGATGTTAGGTTATCTCCTAAGCTCTCCACTGACAGAACTAACAAAAATTCTACTTGAAAACTCAAATATGTTATCCAATATGGTTGGAACATATCTAAAACCAGAGATTAGACTTCTCTTTATTTTTAATGGAGTTGTTATTCTAATAGTTAGCTCTATTATAGAGATAAGACGCAAAAAGATAAATAGTGAAAATTAATATCAAAATTTGGGTTATTCCCTTCGATTATAGTGGATTGACTCTCAAAAGAGTCCAATATCTAAATCAAAGGGAGAGAGAGAAAGCCAAAAAATTTTTTCATAAAATAGACCAAAATAACTATCAACTCTCACACATATATCTAAGAGAGATACTAACTCAACACTCTCCCACACTACCCCCAAAAAGATGGGAGTTTAAGTTCAATAGTTATGGTAAACCCTATATAGCAAATCGAGGCTATCAACATATCTACTTCAATATCTCCCACACCAAAACCCATTTTGCCATGATTATAGGTGATAGAGAGTGTGGTATAGATATAGAAGAAGAGGGTAGTATAGAGATAGACCAAAATATTTTAGATTTAGTATTAACATCAAGAGAACAGATGATGATAAGAGAGAAGAATATCTCATTTTATACTATGTGGACACTCAAAGAGGCTCATATCAAAGCTATCGGCAGAGGGTTATCTATCTCTCTTCATGATATTGAGTTTTTGTCTATAGAGGAGGGTTGTGAATTTGAGATAGGGAGGTATTGTTACAAAACCCAAGAGATAGAGAGTGGTCTCTATCTCTCTTGGGCTATATAAAAAATACTCTACTATATCTCTCTTATACATTTAACAAAGAGTTCTGTATCTTTATCTTGCTCTATTAGTTTAGAGGTCCAAGCAGTTGAGGGGGTATAGTTAGACTCATCTCTGCTCGACCAATACTCATCATTTTCATCCTCTGATATATAGCTTGTTATCTCTCTAAAAGAGGGCAATCTCCAATTGTCATACCCTTCCCACTCTAATGTATTACAGTAATTTTCTGCTTCTGCAAAAGATTTCTCTACGGGAGTAGGGTTATCCTGCCACATTAAATTTCTTATATTATCTTTGACAACTTGTATATTATCATACTCTGTATAGCTAGGTGCAAGAATTTGTATATAGGTATCTTCAGAGAGATGTCCACTCCCCTCTTCTCCCAAATCAGAAAGATAACTAACTGAAGCAGAGAAACTTAATGTAGTATTTCCTTCTTCCTTTGCAGTATAAAGAATTGTCGATGATTTGAAACCACCAGGAGAAGAGTAATTATCCACTTCTTGACCATCACTCCAACCATATCCACCTATACGGTCGCCATTCCATCCATCCCGAGCAGAAGCCCTTCCTATAGCAAATAGAGATTCACCTACTGTCATAATTAAATTATTAGGCAAACTAGAATATATATCCATATGACAATTCTTACCACTTGGAAATGGACTATGACTATCTACCAATGCAGAATCTTTTGCAAAATCATCATGTACGGTTACATTAGAGACATCCCATCCACTAATATCTTGGTCAAAATAGGAAGTATT
>CAZSHP010000097.1:0-6913 GCA_964606545.1 uncultured Sulfurovum sp.
GATTATACCATAATCTTTTATCAATTTTAGATATAATGACTATATGAAAATATCAAAATTACTACTTAGATTAAGTACAAGTATAGAAAATATTATCACTATAGTCCTAGCCTCTATAGCTTTTTACATCACTATTCCTATAAGTGTTAAAACCGATACACTAAAACTACCAAAAGGTTCAATCACCAATACAATCAAACATCTACAAAACAGAGGTCTAAAACTCTCAAAAATAGATATTTACATCTTAGATAGACTAGGAAAACCAAAGTATGGTGAGTTAAAAATTGGAAAAGGGATTATTAATCGTATAGATTTTCTCTATAAACTCACTACTGCATCGGAAGCTATTAATATTATCACTCTAATCCCTGGAGAGACTAGAGCAATTTTCCTAAGAGAACTTGCAAAGAGTTATAAGCTTGATTATAAAAAGTTAAACGAGTACTATAATAGATACAGTCACTACAAAGAGGCAGGTATCATACCAGATACATATCATGTTCCAAAAGGGATAAAAGAGGATAAACTTATCTCATTTTTAGTAAAACTATCAGACCAAAAGTATAAAAAAATATCCACTAAATATCTAAAAAGATATAACAATAAAGAGTGGTCAAAGTTTTTAACTGTAGCTTCGATAATCCAAAAAGAGTCAGCAAACAAAAAAGAGATGCCAATAGTTGCTTCTGTTATCTATAATAGACTTAAGATAGATATGCCTCTACAGATGGATGGTACACTAAACTATGGTGAGTACTCTCATACAAAAGTGACTCCAGAGCGAATCAAAACTGACAAGAGTGGGTTCAATACCTATGCAAACAAAGGAATTCCACCCTACCCTGTCTGCTCTGTATCTATAGATGCTATAGAGGCTTCACTCCAACCTGCCACTACCAAATATCTATACTTTATGAAAAATAGCGACGGAGTTCATGATTTTACAGACTCATATAAAGAACATCTAAAAAATATAGATAGAGCAAAAAGAGCCAAATAGCCCTATAGAAGCTTACGAAAATCCTCTAACTCAAATAGTAACAGATTTTTATCTCTACTATTGAGTAGCTCATTGGAAAAGCCACTCTTTGAAAAGAGAGCATAGGTATCTGCCTTTAGATTAGATACATCTGCTTTTAATTTAAGTTTTGTAAGCTCACTTTTGCAAACTCGACGATTTTTATATTTACACTCACCTACAACTGTCTCACCCTCCGTTGTTTTTGCCAATATATCAAACTCTGAATTAACATCCCAATAACTTCCTGTACACTTTAATCTCTCATTGTAGTGTAGATTTAGAAGTTCATTTGATAACTGTTCAAAGACTAGAGAGTTTAGCCTAGAAAAATGCTGTTGAAAGTTCTCAAAAAATCGTTGAGAGCTATTTTGAGCCAAATCTCTACTATATGGTTCAACAAAACCAAACCAAAAACGATAAAAAGGTAACTTAAATCTAATCTTTGCCTCTATCTTGTATGAACGAAGTGACTTCTCTAGCTTTTGATTTGGATATTTTTTGAGTGGTGCTTCTCTTGATTCCTCAAGCTCTACAATACCTAACTCTATAAGTTCATTGACGATATTCATACCCAAACTATCACCTACTCTTGCCTTTCTAAAGACATTGGATAGTCTACCATCACCTCTAGCTACAGAGATTAAGATATAACGATATGGCTCTTCGAGAAGATAGGATGGCGATATGAGGTTGGAGAACTCTTGGTATCTCTCTACGAAGCTAAAACGAATGAGTAACTCAAGGTCATCCAAAAAATCTAACTCAATTTTCCCCTCTACTCCACCAAAAACAGCAAAAAGCTCCATCGCCTGTTCCAACTCCATATAACCATAGTGGTGAAAAAAATTTTTAAATTTTGTTTTAATAGTTTTTTACCTTTTAATATTTATATAACTACATTGTAATATTTTTTATCTTTAAATCAAGAATTTTTTCTCAACAAAATATCAATATATCACAAGGTGACTCTTTTGCTAAATAACTAGACATTGAGCCTATAAAAAAACTCTCCTCAGAACTATGAGATGCAACCACAATCAAATCGGGATTTCTCGTCTCTATATAATTCAAAACACCATGAGGCAGAGAGAAACTAGAGTCTGTCAATTCACCCTCTATACCCACCTCTTTTTCAAACTCACTCAATAACTCTTGAGCTATATCTCTATTTTGCCCCTGATACTCTGCCATATCAACATAGCTAATATCATACATACTCATAGTTGCTGTCACAGACTCATATCCATAAACCAAAGCAAATCTAGCATCAAAACCACTTTTGATAAACTCTATGCTCTCTTTGGATTTCTTTGTTAAATCAGTTGGGATAAGTATATCTTTGTACTCTCTATACTCACTCTTTACAATAAGCATAGGTTTTTGTATCTCTCTTATAAGTTTTTCATACTTGATATTAGCACAGGTTATTATCATATCAACAGTATCTCTTTTTGCTTCGATAATAGCTCTCTCACTATTATCACCAAAATAGACTAGTGTATAATGCTCAATATTTTTCTCATTCAACTCATCAAATATCTTATCTATACTACCCTTGACCACATCTTTGTCTACTGGTACATCTTTGTTATATATTGGTAGATTAAAAAATGGGATATGTATGGTATAGAGTACTATTATAGTAGCACCAAATCTATCAGCTAACTCTATAGATTTTTTTAAAATATCTCTACTCAATTTAGAATCATCTATAACAGTCAATATCTTATTAATATTTTTCATGATTTTTCCTTTTTTTTATTATATTCTTTTTTGTTTTAGTAGCCCATAAAATTTTTTTATTAATTTTGCTATAATAGCAATAAAAATTAGAGGTAGATTATGGAAGATGAACTAAACAAACTAATCATATGCAAAAAATGCCATACCCTACACAAAAAAATAAAACTCCATCATGGAACAAAAGCTAGATGTCAGCTCTGTGATACAGTACTCTATAGACATCACAAAAATCTCATAGATACAACTCTAGCTCTAAGCCTTGTATCTCTTATCTCTCTAGTTGTTGCTTTCTCTTTTTCTATTTTAACTATCAATATAAATGGCATATATCAAAGTCTTGATATGACCTCTATTTTCATTACCATATTTGAACACAAACAGTATCTTGTTGGGATTATGTTACTATTTTTAATCTTTATATTTCCTACATTTATATTTATCGCTATAGTGATACTATTAATTCTAATGAAATTAAAAAGGTCTGGATACTTAGTCAAGAGACTTCTAATACTTATAGCAAAACTACTACCTTGGAGTATGATAGATATATTTTTTATCTCTATTTTAGTTGCAATGGTCAAACTTTTTGATTTTGCACAGCTTGAACTAGGTATTGGATTTGGAGCTTTTTGTGTTATCCTAATACTCAATCTTTTTATCTTAAAGAGAATCAGTTTTTCAGATATTTGGGAAAGATATGATTATATCTATGGAGTCAAAAATGCAAAAAGATAAACTTGTAAGATGTCATATCTGTGAAGCTGTAAACGAAGAGAATGTAGGAGAGATAATCTGTCGAAGATGTGGAGAAAAAATACACACCCACAAAAATATAAGCCTACATAGAACTATAGCCTTTTTGATAACAGCTATCATACTATATATCCCTGCAAATATCTACCCAATACTTGTAACTAGACAGTTTGGAATAGTACAAGAGAGTACAATACTTGGTGGGATTATGCACCTATGGGAGGCTGGTTCCTATCCTGTTGCTATTATTATTCTACTAGCTTCAGTTTTTGTACCTATCCTAAAGTTTATTTTTATTACCTATCTATTAATCTCTACTAGATACAATGTAAAATCATCCAAAATAGATAAACATAAACTTTTCTATATCACAGAGGTGATAGGCTCATGGTCTATGGTAGATGTCTTTGTAGTAGCTATACTATCAGTGCTAATTCACTTCACTGCTGTACAGATACTACCAGGAGCTGGAGCTACTGCATTTGGATTAATGGTCTTTTTTACTATGTTATCAGCTTTGTCCTTTGATACTAGACTTATCAAGAAGTAACCACACTACTAGTAGTAGCATACCCCCCACGCAAAATATCCAAAACATTAGTAGCATAAGAGCCTTTGGGTAGATAAAAACTCAACTCATATTGAGCCTTCTCTGCTACATAGGTGCTTTTGATACTCTCAACAAATATCCAAGCGTATCGTCTAGCTCCATTTTCGCCTATCTCCTCATCATAATTTTTCTCTAGCTCTCTAGCAATACTAGTTACACGACTCACTCTTTTACCCGATAGTAGTCCTGTAGGAGCTATATCTCTCTCTACAAATCTTTTGGACTCTTCTACCAAAGACTCCAACTCAAAAACTCGTCCATAAGGGTAGTGCATCATCAAATCACCCTTTAAAAGCTTAAAGAACTGCTTCTGCTCTTTTGTGCCTTTTAAACTCCCCTCTGGCAAATCAAATATCTTCTCTGCATCTCCCTCGGAAAACTCTTGGAGTAGAAGTGATAACTCAATCCGTTTGGAGAGCCAAGAGTTAAAGAGATATGACTGATAAGCATTTAACAAAAAACTCTTTGTTTTTCTATTTCGCATCTTTAGTGTTCCCTTAGCTATAGCTCTGCCATCTTCCCAATTATTCCCATCTGTTCCAAATCGTTGATTACCAAAGTAGTTTGGTACACCATGCTCTTTTATCCATTTGAGTACCGAATCTAGTTTATCTCTCTGTATACCTAACACTTTTTTGAGACGAATCTTAAAGTGATTGCCCTTTAGATGTCCAACTCTTATCTTATTGTTATGCCTCTGTGTACCCAAGATTTTAATCTTATCATGTTTAAAAGTTTTTAATCTCTCCTCATTGCCTTTTGCAAGTAGCGATATATACTGCATGGTCATTGCATTTTTGTCTTTTAACCCTGCATAGCCAATATCTCTGTTTTTTATACCAAGATAACGAGCGATAGCCCCTATCATCTCCCATGTAGTCATATCTTTTTTGCGAATATGAACAACCAAGTGTTCACCCTTACCTGAAAACTCATATAGTGGTATCTCATCAACTATAAAATCTCTTGGGCTTGGATTAAATACAAACTTGTTTTTTACATTTAGTGGATATAGTAGATTCATCTATTCTCTCTCTTTGTTAAAATTATGACATTATAGCGTGTTTAAAAATGGTGTCCAACACATTTAAATCTATTTTTATTATCCACAACTCTAGCAAAGAGAGTCAAATCGACACCCAACCTATTAGCAATCTCCAAAATATTATCTAAACTATTAGCATCAAACCCTATCAACATCTCATACTCCTCACCACTAGAACCAACCTCATCAGCTATCTCTATAGTAGACTCAAAACCAATATTATTATACTCCAAAAGCTTATTGGTATCACAAAACAGCCCATCAGATATATCCATCCCCACAGATAGATATGGTCGTACTTTTTCCACAAACTCTTGGCGTAATATAGGCTCTATAAACTTAGAATCATCAGCTATCCTCTCTCCTTTAAAAAGCCTATTCAAATCTCTCTTGCTATCTCCTAAATGACCTGTATAAGCCAACAAATCACCCTCCTTTAGACCTTTTCTAGTTAGAGGATTATCGCTCTGTGAGATAATAGTAATAGTAAAATCAAGCCTCTCTCCTGCAATAGTATCTCCACCAATAATCTCACAACCAAACACTTTGGCTACCTCATCCATAGAGGTTACAATCTCATCAATCTCCCTCTCCTCTATATCTCTAGGCAGAGATAGAGTAACTAAAGCATATAGAGGTTTAGCATTCATAGCAATAGCATCAGAGATATTTATCAACATAGCCTTTTTGGCTATCTGCTTTAGACTCATCCACTCCCGTCTAAAATGCACACCCTCAAAAAAGGCATCCATACTATAGATTTTGTCTCCAACTATAGCCCCATCATCTCCAATATATGGAGAACTCAATTTTTTTATTAAATAATCTTCTCTGTTCATCTTTTTTCTTTTTTTAATTTTAATAATTGTAACATTATTTAATTAAATGTAATTTTATCTATATTTTTTCAAAGAATGAGATAAATTCCACTATCTATTAACTTATAAAGTTAAATTATTTTTTTCACAAAAGACACAAAAAAGCCATTTATTTTCTATATAATATTTTATATAAAAGGTTATAAAGGATAAAAATGAGAAATTTAACAGGTCTATTATTGCTATTAGGGTTGATATTAATAGGTTGTAGTGGAAATAAACACAACAATATATCCTCTACAGATACACAAGCCGAAACTTCTGAATTAGATAATGCAATAACAGATAATGAAATAGAACATGAAACTGTAGATGATAATAGCTCAGAAGAAGAGAGTTCAAGTAGTGATAATTCAAACAGTCAAGACTCAAATGGAAGAAGTAGTCTAGGAGTTGAAAATGGAGTTAGTACAAAAAATGCTGTATTGTATGACTCTATTGTAATAAGTGCTAGATATGATGCAGGTAGTGGGATTAATGGTTATACAGATGCGAATGGACTTTTTAGATATGTAGAGGGGCAGAATGTCAAATTTTATGTAGGGGATGTTTTTATTGGTGAAGGACAGCCTATTGATAAACCTGCTGGTATCTCTGTGGTTACGGATAAAATTTTGACTCCACTTGGATTGGCAGGTGCAGGAGATGATATAGGTAATCAGAAAGCATTAAAAATAGTTCGTTTTTTAATGGCACTAGATAGAGACCATAATCCTGATAATGGTATTGAGATTAATAGCAGTATGGTTTTAGGACATCATATGAGACTACTTGATAATAGTGTTAATCTTAATACCACTTTTGGGAATAATCTAACGCTACCTACCTCTATAAAAGCAAAAGAGCATCTTTGTCAATCT
>CAZSHP010000098.1:0-6474 GCA_964606545.1 uncultured Sulfurovum sp.
TTGGCAAAAGCAGAAGGTGGAGATACTACATGGTATGGACACTTAGATAGTGAAACTATGCTAAATATAATCGGTGAAAAAGATGAAGCCACAAGAGCGAAGTTCAAGGCTATGGTATCTAAAGTTGATAAATTGGTTCAAGATGAGATGAAACCGACAGCTACAAAAAAGCTAACATTTGATGGAGAGTTACCAAAACAACCTCTGCTAAAAATGGTAAAAAAGTTTGAGGGTGTAGATGATATAGAGGAGTATGTGGAGGAGTTTGTAATGCAACATGATACACTCTTTGGCAAAAATGGGTTTATTATCGCAGGATTTATTGACTTGAAGTTTGAGTATGATGATATGGAGTTAGATTTTGAAGAGTATGATGCTTATTGGGTATCTTCACTTTGTCACTTTCAGTTCTCTAATGCAGTATTTAATCATGGTGCTCCTCATGCTGGTGTATTTGCTCCATGTTCTGTATACTTTTATATTCCAAAAGGCTCAAACGAGCTTCATGTAGGGTATGCAACTGTTGAGAATTGGATTACTACTACAGGAATCAAAGACAAAGCTCAAATAGAGTACATGAAAAAGATTGCAGATGATGTA
Source organism: uncultured Sulfurovum sp. (assembly GCA_964606545.1). Taxonomy (GTDB): domain Bacteria; phylum Campylobacterota; class Campylobacteria; order Campylobacterales; family Sulfurovaceae; genus UBA1140. Next base: position 601 of record CAZSHP010000098.1, read on the forward strand.
TTTAAGACATTTAAACAGCTTGGATTTACTCTCGAAGAAGGAACAGGTGGAGAGTCGGCAAAAGCTAGTGCAACTCCAAGAGATTTAGCGTCAGAGATTTCTGAACTAAAAGCTATGATGATGAAAATGGCAAAAGATATAGAAGAGTTAAAAAAAAAAGAGCCAACAGAAAATAAGATAGAGGAGAAAACTCCTGCTAAAAAAGAGATAAAAGCTATACCAAAAAGAGTTGAACTCCCTAAAAAGGAGTTCAAAACTGCCAAGATGATAATCGGAGATAAAGCACCTGAAAATATCTCTGCATACTACGCCTCTAACCCTCAGACTATAGATGGTCTAATAGCAAAGCTAAAGGCAAATGGATTTGAAGTCCTAGCTACAACAGAGATACTCAAAGGGAAAACTGTTGTATCTGTTACTAATGATGAGCTTAAAGATACAAATTCATTTATGTCTGTTATTAATATATTGGTAAATGGAGAGGATGAGATTAGAGTCCAAAATCCATCCTATTTTGGTGCTGCTTATCTCCAAGATAAATTCAAATATGGTCAATTCAATAAGACTCTAACATCTCTTCAATCTGTATTAGGTGATATGTATCTAGTCAAAGATATGGGTGAGTACAAAGAGCTAAAGGATTATCAGTTTATGTTTGGTATGTCACATTTGGATGATACTATTGAGTTAGCAGAGGGTGACTTGATAGCAAAACTATCAGGCGATAAGGCAGATAAGTATTTTGCATATAGTCTAAAGCTTCCAAATGGTAATACTCTTGTGGGGCATAAGATGCGTATGAGAACAAATAAATTCCTAAACAAAGTAGAAGCAGGAAACAATGCTAATCTACTCCCATATCAATCTATGATAAAAGGTAATGAGGCGTATATGTTAGACCCAAAATTCTATCTAGCTCTCTCTCTGCCACTTCTAACTATGACAGATTTCATGAAGATTGCTACTGCTCCTGATGCGATTGAAAAGGCTCTCAAAAAGTCATATAAATAGTTTTGGCTATTTTATAGAATCTTGTACTCTTCTGGTATGAGATTCTCTTCTATTTTTAACTACTCTAAAAGCTTAACTTTTTTATAAAAATATGATACTATATAATATTCCAAAAAAAGGAAAAAGCGATGTATTTAATTACCGATTTTTTAAAACAGGGTAGAGATAATAAAACGGCTATAAAACAGCTCCAAACACTACTGATTTTCTTGGGTGATAAGTTATCTGTGGATGGTGATTTTGGTCCTATGACAACTAGTGCTGTCAAGAGATTTCAGAGAGAAAATTCTCTAAGCGTAGATGGTATGATAGGTGAACAGAGTTGGATTAAGCTATATAGTTTAGCAAAAGAGTATGCTCAAACTCTAAACTCTCAAAATGATAAAATCAAAAATATATCAATAGAGTCAGAAGATTCCACTCTTATATTGTGGTTGAGTGCCATTTTGTATATGATAGATAATAAAACAGAGGTTACTTCTAAATTTGATGAAAAGTTGGAGAGTGCTGTTTGGGAGTTTCAGGCTCGAAATGGCTATGATGAGAGTGGTTATGTAGATTTAGAAATTTGGGATAAAATTTTTGAAAATGTTAGAGAGGAGCTAGATACTATCTACTCTATGCTTCTAACTAGTGAGTATATAGATGAAAAAGCTGTAGAGAATGGCTTAACCTCAGCCTCTGTAAAGGCCGTAATCAAAGTAGAGTCTAGTGGTAGAGGATTTTACCTCGATAAAAAACCTACTATACTCTTTGAGGGGCATAAATTTTGGGGAGAACTCATATCAAAAGGTTTCGACCCAAGAGAGTTTGTAGAGGGTAATGAGGATATTATATATAGAACTTGGACAAAAAAATACTATAGTAGAAATTCTCAAAAAGAGTACAATAGATTAGCCAAAGCGATAGCAATAGATGAAGAGTCAGCACTAAAATCAGCCTCTTGGGGTATGTTTCAGATAATGGGATTCAACTATAAATCAGCAGGTTTTGAGACGGTTTATGATTTTGTTGAGTATATAAAAATAAGTGAAAAAAATCAACTAGAGGCGTTTTTTACCTTTTTGAAAAAGGGTGGCTGTTTCAAATATCTTAGGGATAGGGAGTGGGCGAAATTTGCTAGATGTTATAATGGTAGTGCATTTAAAAAGAACGGCTATGACTCTAAATTGCAAAAAGCCTACTTTAAGTCCAAAGATATTGGAGGAGATGATAAGATTATGGATGAGATAGCAACTCTATATGCGTCTGAATTAGAGGAGGCTTTTAGCTCTTATAAAAATTGACTATCTATCTATCTCTACTAACTCTATCTACCCAATCAAATCTCCTTCATATCCTTTAAGAATTTGAGGAGATTATTGACTCAGATATTATATATCTCCTCAATTCCCAAAGTCCAAATCTCATAGTTTCTATCTGTTATGATATTTGGAATCTCTCTATAGTTTAGTATCTTTTTATAAAAAAATCTGATAATTTTCTCTATATCTTCGTCGGATAGAACCTTGGAGATACCACCTGTAAGTACAATAGAGTTTAAAATCTCCAATCTTAGACTCACATAGTCATTGTGGTGGTTAGAGACCTGATACAGTACCAAAAATATAGCTAATTGCATTAGAGTTGTAGTTGCTTTGTCGCTATACTCATCTAATATATGCTCATTGACTCCTAAATAATCTAGTAGTTCATAGACGAACTCATTGCTCTTTGCTCCAAATACTAGACTCTCTCTCGATTTAAATACCCCAAGCTTTTTAAAAACTAATCTATCAAACCCACTACCTGTTAGGATATTTTTGTTATCTACTAAATCTGTACTATAGTGTATATCAGTTGTAGCCCCACCAATATCTATCACTATAAATGGGTCTGCTACATCAAAGAGAGTTTTTAGTTTAGGTAGAGCATTGTTTACTATATATGGAGTGGAGTATATCTGATTGGATGTAAATTCATAAAGCTCTTTTATATCCTCTTTGCCTGTAATATCGGCTTGATATAGGTTGGTTAGATACTCTTTTAGCTCATCCTCTCGCAGATGAAGTTTATCATCTATAATATTAGAAAGAACTACTAAGTTATCTATATTATCTACTAAATACTCCTCTCCTGCTCTATTTCCTACATATACAATATTTTGGTAATCTACACCCTTTAGATACTCTATAAGTCTCTCATCAAATTTGGACTCAATCCCATCAATTCCACCAACTATAATCACCACATTAATAGTCTCAGTAGGTGCTATAGCCTTATCTATTTTAGAGTATAGAATTGTATCTATGATATTGATTCCTGAATTAAATGCGATATTGGTAGCATACTTTATACTAAAAAGAGTAGTCACGCCAATAATAAGTGTACTAAGTCCACCATTTGCCGAGCTACAGATTGAAACCTTCTCTTTTGGATATTTGGAGAGGATATTAGAACAGTTATTCATCAAGTCTTGGTAGATAGATATATCAAAATTTCTAAAATATTGATTTATCTCTCCATTGTCGTTTGTTTTAAAATAGGTACTTCCTATGTCTATCTGAAGCTTACTCATATAGTGCTATTTCCTTTTTGAAAATAAAAACAGATTATAACTAAAAGTTACTGTTTTCATCTTTTTTGGGTTTAAGTACTAATAATCTATTATACAACTTCTTATTAATTAGCTCAGTAGTAGTCAAAAAATAATTTAAAGATTAAAAGTAGAGTAGAAAAGGAGTTTGAAACTTTGAGCCACTCTTTTGCCATTTGATAATTTAACATATATTGTTCTAGCAAAATAACTATTAAGCTCAATAAATTTCTCATTCATTTTTTATGAGGAGTTTCATAAGCATAGCTTCTAAATAGTATTATTTTATGTAAATTTAATGGTTCAAGTTTTTTTATAATCTCTAATTTTATTTTTTTCTTTTTAGTTTTTCACTATCCAAGCTTTTCTATCTCCTCAATACTCAATCCCGTACTTTTAATTATAGTCTCTATATCTACTTTTGCTAAAAGAAGATTTTTGGCTATCTCTATATCTCTTTCTCTTTTCCCTTTTTTCACACCTTCCTCAAACTTCTTCTCTTTCAAAAGTTCAATCGAATATTCATCTTTCATCTTGGCATACTCTTTTGGAGTTGTTTTATCTTTTTGAATCAAATCAAATATCTTTTTGATTATCTTTTTTTTATAATTTGCTATCTCTACTTTTCCATCCAAACTATCATCAATAGCCTCTAGCCACTCTTTATAAGCTTTTGGTGTGGTTTTATTTACATATTTTGGGCAGAGATATACTATTTTGTGATTAATTTCTCCGATTTTTTTTCCATCTCTATCTACTGGGTCAAAATCAATAGTACAGACATCTCTCTTGTGTTTGTCGCCTGATGTTAAGACGACTATGGTATAGACCTCTAATTTTGGACGATAATCATTGGATTTTACCACCTGTTCAAGCAATGCAGAGCAGTGATAATGCAAAAATCTATGATAATGGTCTGCGTTTCTTACATGTTGGATGTCTACAATAATTCTGTTTTTTTTATCCTCTGCAAACAAATCAAAACGACTATCTACATTGCCAATAGGGGGATTAAAAGATTTCTCTGTCTCTACCTCTGTAATCTCCAATGTAATACCTAGCAAATCTTTTACAAAAGCTTTGAAGATAGCAGGGTTTGAGAATGCTTTTTTAAAAATTACACCATAGTGTAGGGATGCTACTTCTACCATTATCTATCCTTTTTTATTGGCATTATACCATTTTAATAAATTGATATACTCACATCTATGAATCCAAAAGCTCCAAGATAATCTTTTGACAATTATTAAACTCAAAAACCTTGCTTTTGTTGGTTACAGAGTCTATTAGAAACCCCTCTTTTCCATTTTCTTTTCTGATTTTTATCATTACACCATCTTCTTTTTTGGCAAATTCCACAATGGTACATTTCTCCTCTTTGATTTTGATAGTTCTATTGATAAATCTATCTTTTAGCTGTTTAATAGTTGGTGTTATAGAAAAGTCGATTTTGTCTCCTATTCTGTGAGAGTTTAAATAGAGCCATTGCCAAAAGTAGTTGATATATTCGGGGTTTGATACTTGGATATGGTCGTTTGATGGGGTTATTACAGAGAGCCTGTTATAGGTGTTGATATAAAATGTACTCTCTTTGTTGTATTTTGGGGCTAGATTACAGAGGGGTTTTCCATTTGCTCCAAACTGTTTTGTAGTTTGTTGGATAAAATCGTCTACTTCATCTTTTGGAGGGAGTTTTGGTTCTGGTTGGGATATTGTCTCTTGAGTCTCTTTGCTATTTTTCTCTTCTAATTCAATAGTTAGATTATCGATACTCTCTTTTAGCTTTTGGTTCTCTCTCTCTAGTTCTTTGTTTTTTTTCTCTAGTTCTCTAACTTTTTCATCTTGGCTTGGGAGAATTATATTTTTGTTGTACTCTTTACCCTTTTTGGTTAGTCTTAGACCTCTGACTTTGGGTTTTCCTTTCCACTGTTTTACTTCTACTATCTTACACTCTACAAGCCCCAAATCTTTTAATGCTTTTAGTGATGCTTCAAAGGTTTTTAATCCCATTTTAGGTAAATCGCTCATAACTTTGCTTGTTGTTATTACGGAATAGTCATCTACAGATATAGACCAATAGGTCAAATTGACCAAATAAGCCATTAAATCAGTTTGGGTATGTGATAGATGATATTTTTCCTGAAATAGAAGGTCTTTTACTAGAGTTATTGTTCTTTTTGGTGCGACTGACATAGTTTTATCCTTGAAAATTTAAATTTTCAAGAGTCCACTACCAACATCTCTTGAAAACAGGAGATAAACTATAGCAATTAAAGGCTATCTTAACC
>CAZSHP010000099.1:0-6299 GCA_964606545.1 uncultured Sulfurovum sp.
AGAGAAGATATAAACCCTAAAAAGATAAGAGGCTCATCCTCTGGTGCTATTGGATTGGCTCAATTTATACCTAGTACATACAAAAGATTTGCCGTTGATTTTAACAAAGATGGAAAAAAAGAGATGAACAATGTAGTAGATGCAATTGGGAGTATTGCCTACTATTTCGAAAAACATAGATGGAGAAAAGGGCAAGATGTAGCTGTAAGAGTTAGATATGAGGGGCTAAGGTTTGATAAACTACCTACAGGCTACAAACACACCTATTATCGTAAAAACTTAGAGGGCATAGAACCAAGATATGATTTTAACTATCATGGCAAAGTTAGCCTAATAAAGCTTGAAAAGGGTGGATATGATGAGCTATGGTATGGTGGCAAAAACTTCTATGTCATCACTAGATATAATCAAAGCTCATACTATGCTATGGCTGTACACCAACTAGCCCAAAAGATAAAAAAGGCTTATAAAAGACGGTATGGGGATTTTTGATTTAGTAAAAGTTGCAAATCAATTCATGCAACTTTCTTTTCAGAAACAAATAACATACTCTCAATATTTAGATGATAATCTAACTCTTCCCATTCAATCCCTGTGCCTAAACAGATTAAACTATAATTTTTTAGTTGAGAAAGTGTAGCTTTTTGTAGAGGTTTATACCAATCCATCGGTGTAGATATTATTCTACCATCTTCAAGTTTTACATGCAGATAGACATCATCAAAATGAACCTTTTTACCTTTAATTAAACCACTCATCCCAAATCCTTTCAAACTCTTTTTTATTTTTTTTAACTATCTTAAGTGCCAATTTCAAATCTTTTGGTTTTAGATAATCTTGTACAACTTCTAAGTTCTCTAACTCTATCTTGGCAAATCCATCACTTCTCATAATATGGATATGTTTGGGTTCATGCTCATTAGCATAGAAGAAAAATTTGAAACCATTTTGATTTAGCAGAGTTGGCAACTTATTTCCTTAGTCATATTTTAAAAAATTATATCTAAAATGGACTAAGGTTATGTTTGAGGTAATAGATTAGTGTTTCTATTTTGATGTCATAACCCTCATCTCCTCCTCTCTCAAGGTCTTGACTCCCAATTTTTCAGCCTTGGTTAGTTTTGACCCTGCTTTTTCGCCATAAACTAAATAATCCGTTTTTTTAGAGATAGAACTAGAGACTTTTGCACCTAGACCCTCTAGCATATCTTTGATGACAGCACGACCCACAGACATAGTTCCTGTTAATACAACTGTTTTATCTTTGAATGGATTATCTTCTATCTTTTTTTTCTCTTCGACTGTAGGTTTAATAACATCAAATAGCTTCAAAACAAACTCACGATTGACACGCATAAACTCCAAAAATGAGTTTGCCATCTCTACCCCAACACCATCTATAGCAATAAGCTCATCCTCTGTAGCATCCACAAGCCCCAATCCAAACTCCAAAGCGATAGCTCTACCTGCCACTACTCCTATATGCTCTATTCCCATAGCAGAAATGAGTTTAGATAGTGGTGTACCTTTTGTATTGGCTATGGCATTGAGAAGTTTATTTATTCTTTTTTCTTTGAAACCCTCTAACCCCTCTAAATCCTCAAACTTCAAAGCATAAAGTCCCAAAATATCCTTTATCTTTCCCTCTTTTACTAATATCTCTACAATACGAGAGCCAAGCCCATCTATATTCATAGATGATTTTTTAGCAAAGTGAATAATAGAGTTAACCACACGGTCAGGACAATCTAAATTTTGACACTTAATCAAAGTACCCTCATCTAACAGTTCAGAACCACAAGTAGGACAAGAGGTAGGACGGACTATCTCAATCTCTGTTCCATCTCTTCTATCATCCAAAACCTTTGTAATCTTGGGGATAACATCACCTGAACGAATCAAAATTACAGAGTCCCCTACCCTCAAACCTTTTCTCTCTATCTCATCAAAATTATGAAGTGTAGCACGAGATATAATTGCCCCATCCAAATCTATAGGCTCTACCTCTGCTACAGGTGTTATTACTCCTGTTCGTCCAACTTGTAATGTAATAGAATTAACTTTTGTAACTTTTTCAACAGCAGGAAACTTATAAGCACACATCCATTTAGGATATTTAACAGTATATCCCAACTGCTCCTGCTTATAGACCTCATCCACCTTGATAACTAGACCATCCATCATCATAGGTATCTCGTCTCTCTTGGAGATAATAAACTGATAAAACTCCTCTATCTCCTCTATACTCTCACAAGTTTTTGTATAGGGTGGCTCTAAAAAACCCTGTTTATAGATAAAATCCATCCTCTCAGATAGTTTCTCATGCTCCAAAGAGTTCTCACCTAAACCCCAAGGGTAGAAAAAGAGACGGCGTTTAGCAGTAATAGAGCTATCCAATTGTCGTAGACTACCAGCAGAAGCGTTTCTTGGATTGGCAAATGGATTTTTTTCCTCTTTTACTCTCTCTTTGTTAATGATTTCAAAGTCATCTTTGCGTATTACCACCTCACCACGAATCTCTATAAGCCCCTGATACTCTATACTCAATGGAACAGAGCGAATAGTTCTTACATTATCCGTAACCTCTTCTCCTATCTCTCCATCTCCACGAGTAATTGCACGGATAAGCTTACCATTTTCATAGAGCAGATTCATACTAGCCCCATCAAATTTAGGCTCACAAAAGTAGGGAGTTTTACCTATGTTTTTGACTGTTCTATCTATCCACTCTTGAACCTCTTGTTGGTCAAATACATCCTCCATACTCCACATTCGTCTAATATGTTTGGCTTTGGTAAACTCATCACGGACTATACCCCCTACTCTTTTGGTAGGTGAATCATCTGCTACCTCATTTGGGTGGGCTGTTTCATAATCTAAAATTTCATGATAGAGTCTATCATACTCCTCATCTGTAGCTATTGGATTGTCATTAACATAGTAGGCGTATGCCCATTTTTTTAATAGGGTTATCTTCTCTTGATATGTTTGAGTTGTCATTGTCTATCTTTTTTAATGCAATTTTATCAACTATTTTAAAATTTTAGCTTTTAAATATCTGTCAATCTGATTATATAATAAAGAGAGACTAAGAGAGATAGGTGTTGACATAATAATATGTCAACATATCTTTTGATTAAACTATTTTTCAGACCCCAACCATCTCCAAAGAAGACCTGCTATAATCGCTCCTACAATCGGAGCTACCCAAAATAACCAAAGTTGATTTAATGCTGCTGTCTCTGCAAAAAGTGCAGCGGCTGTACTTCGAGCAGGATTAACCGAGGTATTAGTAACAGGAATAGAGACCAAATGAATAAGAGTCAACCCCAAACCAATGGCAATAGGTGCAAACCCTGTAGGGGCATTATCAGAAGTTGAGCCCAAAATAATAAAAAGAAACATAAATGTCAAAACCGTCTCTATAATCAATGCCGAAGTCATACTATACCCATCAGGAGATAGAGTCCCATAACCATTAGAAGCAAACCCTCCTATCTCAAATCCTGCTTTGCCCGATACAATCAAATATAGCATCCCTGCAGCAACGATACCACCAATGAGTTGTACCACAATATATGGAATTAACTCTTTTGTATCAAACCTCTTGGCAGTCCACAACCCTATTGATACAGCAGGATTTAAATGACAACCAGAAATATGACCAATAGCATACGCCATAGTCAGAACAGTCAAACCAAATGCCAACGACACACCCACAAAGCCTATTCCTAGATTTGGAAATCCAGCAGCTAATAGTGCCGAACCACAACCTGCAAATACTAACCAAAAAGTTCCTATAAACTCTGCTACTAACTTTTTACCTAAACTCATGTTTTTCCTTTTTTAGTAAAAATTAAAATCAAAAAAGAGTATATCATCTTTAATATATTATTTTCATAAGAAAAAATATTTAATAATTATTTATAACATCATATATATTCTAACACTCTATAGAGCTATAATGTTATCAACTATTTTAGACTTTTTAGTTATACTAATTAATGCAAAACTAAAAGGGTCTATAGATGAGGGGTATACCAAAAATTTTTATTAGTTATAGTCACAAAGATGAGAGGTGGAAGGATTGGTTAAGAAGGCATTTGGATATAGAGGTTAAGCAGAACAGATTAGAGGTTTGGGATGATAGGTTAACTAAAACAGGGGAGGAGTATCGTATTGAGATTGATAGTGCCATTAAAAAATCTGATATTGCTATTTTGCTTATAAGTAGCCACTTTTTGACCTCTGATTTTATTTTGAATAATGAGATTCCACTTATCCTAAGAGAAAAGAGAGAGAGGGGATTACTTATCTATCCTATTATTGTAAGTTATTGTCATTGGAAAAAGATTGATTGGTTAGAGCCAATACAAGGAGCAATAAAAGATAATAAGCCACTAGAGGGGAGGTTAGACCATGAGATTAATGAGCAGTTTACCAAGTTAGTAAGCCAACTCAATATCCCCTTCTACCATGATATAATAGAGACAATTTCAGAGACCCCTTATCAACCAAAAGAGAAAAAACAGGATAAAATCTTTACTATATTTGAACAGGATGATATAGACCAACAGAGCTATAGAGTCTCTATCTATATCCAAGATGAAGATGAGTTCAACAGTGAACAGATAGATTTTGAGTTTGAAAATATATATAACAAAGAGGAGCAAGAGGAGTTTATTTCTCTTCTTGTGGATGAGTTTGATAGTGATGTTACGATTCATTTTATAATCCCTCCTGAACTCTTTGGGGTAAACTTTAAACAGTGGAGATATAGAGAGAGTGAGTTGGTTAAGCGTTATCACATTCTATTACATAACAAAGAGAGATTTGATAGTAAGCTACGAAAATATAGACATCTAATTCGCAAATGGAGAGATATATACCAAAAACTCCGAAACAAACAAATAACAGATGCTCTGATGTGTGTGGAGAGTGTGGAAAGGTTTGATACTAGATTGGATAAGATAGGTGTCTATTTCCAAAACTCAGTAGATAGAGTCCAACAAATCAGAGACTCTATAGATATGGCAAAAGTGGGACTGTGGCAATACCAAGATGGAGAGATTGAGGTTTATCAAAACTGGATTGGTTATAATACCCCTCTAAAATCACTAGAGAGTGATTCGAGAAAATGTGACTATATGGCTCTATTGTGGGATGATATGAGTCTATTAAAAAATCTAAAAGAGTTAAGATAAGGAGAGTAAGTTATGGATAAGAGTTGGTATATATTTACAGGAGATAGAGATAATAGAGGTATTGATATAGATAGACTTAATCAAATCGCCCCTGCCCCATCATGGAGAAGAAGCAAAAACAGTTCACTTGTCTATCTCCCATCAGAAGAGGAGAAAGCGATAGTCAACGCCTCAATCTATCTAAGAAGACCACTTCTTCTAACAGGAAAAGCAGGAACAGGTAAATCCTCTCTAGCCTATGCAATAGCTGATGAGCTAGATTTGGAGCTTCACCACTGGGCGATTAATAGTAAAAGCACTCTTAGAGATGGTCTATATCTATATGATGCTATCTCTCGTCTACAAGATGCTCAACTAAAAAAAATCCAAGGAGACAGAGAGCCTGATGATATAACCAAATACCTCAAACTAGCCCCTCTAGGCAGAGCTTTTGCCTCCAATAAAAAATCTGTTCTCCTAATTGATGAGCTAGACAAAAGCGATATAGATTTACCAAATGACCTTCTGCATATTTTAGAAGAGAGTAGATTTGAGATAGATGTTCTCAAACGCTACAACAGAGAAAAGAGACTCAATCTAGGAGACAAAAAGAACCCAATTTGGATAGAGAATGGCGAAAAAGAGATAGATATAGAAAACTTCCCCATTATAATTATCACAAGCAACGGAGAGAGAGACTTTCCTCCTGCATTTATGAGAAGATGCCTACACCATCAGATGAAACTCCCAACAAAAGAGAGACTACTAGAGATAGTAACCCAACACCTAAAACTAACAGAAAACAGAAATCAGTTAAAAGAGATAGAGGAGATAGTAGAAGCCTTTGTAAATAGACGAGATGGATTAACCAACAGCAGAAAAAAGAGCGAACTAGCCACCGACCAACTCCTAAATGCTCTCTATTTGAGACTAAATATAGATAGGAGTGAGGTTTTTAATGATTTGCTTTGGCATTCGTTGGATTAAATCCCCCGTGTATGCGACCATGTCGCATACGCGTCAACTATCCACCAAAACAAACTCAACCCCATCTTTTGACGCAATAAGCAGATAACTCCTAAGTTTAGGAATAGCCTTGATAGTTTTAAGCTCCAA
>CAZSHP010000100.1:0-6087 GCA_964606545.1 uncultured Sulfurovum sp.
TTATGAATGAGTCTCGTTTTGATAATGGTGGACGGCTCTATAGTGGATATGCACTAGCAGAGGTTGTATCATTGGCAAAGGCTGACAAAATTAAACCTGAACTTGTCTATAATTCTACTCTTGATTTTCCATATGGTGAAAAAGCCTATTTGGTTGGTGGATTTTTTCAGCAGTTTTTAGTTGAAAAATATGGGGTAAAAAGAGTTAATGAGTATTTTAAACTACACTCAAAGCAACTCTTTCCATTTTTTACTAGTGCTACATTTAAGCATCTGTTTGGTAAATCATTTAAAACTCTTCTGTTAGAGTTCGAAAGAGAGATAAAAACTAAACATTCAGGATTTATAGAGACGGAGGGTAAAGTTATAGCAAAAAGTCAAACTTTTGTCCCTCTTAATCGTTCTGATAATGAGATATATACTCTAATTTCTACTATGGAGAGTTTTCCAAAAATCTTACAATATAATAGAGTCACAAGAGAGATAAGTTATGAGGATGGAGCATGGAATAGAGGAGAGCCTTTTAAGATAGATGGAGAGTACTATACCCAAAGCTCATCTAAAATTTCACCTACTAAGATAGTAATGGGACTTTTTGATGATGATTCATATATAAAAGAGGGAACAGAGTCCAAAGTTATACAGGGATATATGCCTAATGGTAAAGCTGTCTATTTTAATTTGGATAAGTCGCTAGAGACTCCTCATATCTATATTGATAGCGAGTTTTATGATACGAGTCACTCTAGTGTATATGTAGATAAAGGGGGAAATCTATACTATTTCAAGCAACATGGGCAAACTAGAACTCTATATAAAAATAAAAAAGCTATACTTAACTACAGAGGTCACTATGGTTTTGTAACAGATATTGACAAAGATGGAGTGATATATTTTATAGCCAAAAGTGAACATGGAACTACAGCCTATAGTTATAATAGCTCTGTAACAAAAAGAGTAACAGTAGGAGATGATGTTATTGATTTTAAAGTTATAGATAGTAACGAGGCACTTGTAGCTACTATAGATTCAGAGGGTTATAGATACCAAGTTATAGATATTTTAGCAAAAGATAGAAAAGTGACTGATACTAGATACGATATAGAGGATAGAGAGAGTCCAATAACCCAAAACTCACAATCTTTTAAACCATCTAGCTCAAAACTAGACTCAAAAGAGTATCACCCTATAGGTCAACTTAGATATAGCTCTCTTGACCAGTTCATTGGTTATGATACTGATGATGGTGTTATATTTAATCTTGGAGCGAATTTTGCTGACCCTCTTATGCAGAATAGTTTGACTCTAGCTTTGGGTAGAGAAGATAACAAAACAGTAGCAGGTTTAGGATATAGTAACAACGCACATCAACTAGAGTTTGGAGCGAGTGGGTATGCTGTTTTTTATGATGATGAGAGACCAAAAGAGAGAAGAGACCACGGCTATTCAGCATATCTAAAACTCCCATTTTTAGCTACAGGTTACTGGAGAGCCTCTTCGACACTAGAGTATAACAAAGAGTATGACTCATATAGAAAACCTCTTGCTCTATCTCTGGATATAGGAAACAACAAACAGTTTGGCAAGAGTAAATTTTCAAATCATCTAAATTATCTAAATATATTTTCTATGAGAGATAGAGATAGTAACACATTTGGAGGCTCATACTACTGGATGCATGACTTAGGATGGCAGAGTTATATAGGGTTAAATGCCTCCTATATGAAAAGTGATAATATAAATGAGAAGCTAGAGAGAGGTATTGAGATAGATGATGATTGGGCTGATATGCAAAAAGACTCTGCATCTATTACTATGCCTACACTAGATGGTACACTATACGCAACAGAGGCAAAGGTTGCAGAGGCTAGTCTATACAAAGTATTTGATACCCCTCTATACTTCTTCTCTGCTCCTATATCTTTGCAGAGAGAGACCATCTATCTCAAACAGAAGTTTTATGATTTTGAACTATCTAATGAAAATAGAGAGTATAGTCAGAGTACAGTTGGTTTAGAGAGTGATATACTATTTTTTCATAACTTTACAGTTCCTATAAAACTAGAGTGGTTATATAATAAAGATAGCGAGGATAAATCTCTATTTAGAGTTATGTTGGGTGGGGAGTTTTGATATTCATAATTTCTAAATTATCATCTACTAACTTATAAGTCGCAAATTCATCATTTGCGATTTTCTCTACGAAATTTAGGGTATTACCACTAACCCCGACCCATCCAATCTGTTTGGCAGGAACTCCAACCATAAGAGCATAGGGTTTTACATCTCTGTTGACTACTGCTCCACTTCCAATTAGTGCATATTCACCGATAGTAACACCACACACTATAGTAGCATTTGCTCCAATGGAACAACCCTTTTTTAGTAGGGTTTTTTTGAATTCATTTTTTCTTTGGATAAAAGCTCTTGGGTTAATGACATTGGTAAAGACCATAGAGGGACCTAGAAAAACATTATCCTCTACCTCTACTCCCTCATATATGGAGACATTGTTTTGAACTTTGACTCCGTTACCGATTTTGACATTTCCACCTGCTACACAGTTTTGACCAAATGAACAATTTTTCCCAATAGTAGTGTTGGACAGTATATGAGAGAAGTGCCAAATCTTAGTTCCATCTCCAATCTCTACACCACTATCTATAATACTGCTCTTATGTACAAAAAAGTTGCTACTACTCTCTTTTTTTACTGTTTTGGCTCTGTATCTATCTCTCCAAGCCTTTCTATTTAGATATTTACCGTCATCTTGCATTATTCAAGTACCCTTTTGCAAAATGGATGATAATCTCCTTTCATTCCAACTGGTTCAAGATTTCGTATAGTTGATACCGTACTTATAGAACCATAAGCCTCATCAAGTCCAAAACCATTGCCTTTTAGAATCTCTTCGTAGCTTCTAGTATGTAAATCTGTAAATCCACCACTAAATTCTATCTCTTCTCCATCAACAGTAATACTTCTAAATGTTCTTTGTCCTGTAGCTTTTATCTCGTCTGGAATATAGTCATAGTTTACAGATAAAAACCATCTTACAGTTGCATTTTTTAGTCTGAATGAACCAGCATTTGCATCAGGAGTTTTTAGGTGAACTACATTTTCTTCTACATCTCCAAATATCCAACATAACATATCGTAAAAATGTACTCCAATATTTGAAGCAACTCCTCCAGATTTTGCCATATTTCCTTTCCATGAGACAAAATACCACTTTCCTCTACTTGTAAGATAGGTCAAATCTATATCATATATCTTATTTGGATTGGCTTTTAACTCTTTTGTAACTCTCTCTTTTAGAGCTATAATAGATGGATGTAGTCTAAGTTGTAGAATATTATAAATCTTCTGTCCACTCTCTTTTTCTATGATTTTTAGTTGGTCAATATTCCAAGGATTTAGTACCAATGGCTTTTCACATATGGCATCAGCACCGTTTCTAAGAGCAAAACGGATATGAGAATCGTGTAGATAGTTTGGTGAACAGATAGAGACAAAATCTATCTTTTTATTAGTGTCTCTTCTCCATTTATCCACAAATCTATCAAATCTCTCAAACTCTGTAAAAAAACTAGCTTGTGGAAAATGACTATCTATAATCCCAATTCCATCATAAGGGTCAAGTGCAACGACAAGTTCATTATTGGTATCTTTGATAGCTCTCATATGTCTTGGTGCTATATATCCTGATGCTCCAATTAGTGCAAAGTTCTTTTTGTTCATAGGTTGTCCTTTAAAAATTCTATAATATTAACACATGCTGTCCCATCTCCATAAGGGTTATGTGCATAGCTCATCTCTCTATATAACTCATTATTTTCTAAAAGTCTCTGTGCCTCTTCTATGATTTTTGTAGAGTCAGTACCTACAAGTTTAACTGTACCTGCCTCAACTGCTTCTGGTCTTTCAGTTGTATTTCTCATGACAAGTACAGGTTTACCAAGAGATGGTGCTTCTTCTTGTACTCCTCCACTATCAGTAATAATAAAATAGGCTCTATTCATTAGATATATAAATGCTTCATATTGTAGTGGTTCTATCAAATGGACATTTGATATATCTGATAGTAACTCATTTACAGGTTTTTGTACATTTGGATTTAGATGAACGGGATAGATTATATCTATAGATGGATTTTTTATAGCTATATCTTTTAGTGCTTTACAGATATTGATAAATCCTTGTCCAAAATTTTCTCTTCTATGTCCTGTTACTAATATTATTTTTTTGTTTTCTTTTATAGAATAGTTCTTATCTTTTAGTTGATTGATAATTTTTTCTTTTAATTCTATATTTTCTTCGATCTTTTTTAGAGATAATATTAGAGCATCAATAACAGTATTTCCTGTTACAACAATATTTTGAGGTTTTTTGTTCTCTTTTAGTAGATTTTCTTGGCTAGTAGTTGTAGGTGCGAAATGATAATCAGCTAAAACTCCTACAATTTGTCTATTTGCTTCTTCTGGCCAAGGACTATATATATTGCCTGTTCTTAGACCCGCTTCTACATGACCTACAGCTATTTTTTGATAAAAAGCAGCCAAAGAGGTGATACTTGTGGTTGAAGTATCTCCATGTACTAAAACTATATCAGGGGCAAAATCTTCCAATACATCTCTCATCCCTAGTAATACATTAGCTGTTACATCATATAAATCTTGTCCTGCTTTCATAATATTGAGGTCATAATCAGGTACTATCTCAAACATATCAAGTACTTGGTCTAACATTTCTCTGTGTTGAGCAGTGACACAAACTTTGGTGTCAAAATCTAATTTATAATTTTCAAAAGCTTTGACTAGTGGAGCCATTTTTATCGCTTCTGGTCTTGTTCCGAATACTATTAATACTTTTTTCATCAGTTTCCTATTTATAATTTTTTAAAAAGTTCTAGTTCATCAAGCTGTTCCCATGGGTATTCACTCTGACCAACTTGTCCTCTTGCTGCTACATCTGCATATAAAAATGTATCGGCTGATGGTCTATCGAGATTGAATTTATTTGTAATCCAATTTGGAGTTAATGGGAAGTTATTCATTACAAATGTTGATAGCTTATCATCATCTAATCTCTCAATTACAGTTCCATAGGTATCAACTGCCACAGAGGTAGGTCGTGCAACTCCAATAGCATAAGAGATTTGAACTACGGCTTTTTTAGCCAATTTAGCAGCTACAATATGTTTAGCTATATATCTTGCAGCGTATAGTCCTGAACGGTCAACTTTTGTATAATCTTTTGAGCTTTGAGCCCCACCACCAATAGGTGCATAACCTCCAAAACTATCAACAATTAGTTTTCTACCTGTTAATCCTGAGTCATGTAGTGAAGAGTGTGATACATATTTGCCTGTTGGATTGATATGTATGATGCAATCATCCTTGTTATAGAGTTCTGTTGGTAATCCAGCCTCATCTATTAGTTTTTGGATAAGAGTTCTAAGAGTATCTATATCCATACTAGCAACACATGGTGCAGATACAACTATTGTATGAATTTTTTGTGGTTTACAAGACTCAAAGTTTGCTTTATTCTCATAATCTATAGTTACCTGTGTTTTTATGTCAACACCAAGTTGTGCAGGATTGGCTTTTGCATACTCATATACCTTTTCCATCAAGACTCTAGCATATGTAATAGCTGAGGGCATATAGTTCTCCGTCTCACTATCAGCATATCCAAACATAATTCCTTGGTCTCCTGCACCCGTCTCTCCATCTTCTTGGTCAACACCTTGATTTATATCGGGTGATTGTGAGTTCAGCAGAACCTGTACCTCTACATCTTCAGGGTGTAAACACTCCTCTCTTGTAAAGTATGGATTACCACTATATCCAATATTGATAAGTGCATCGTGAACTATCTGTTTATAATCCTCTGTAGTTAGATTGGTTTTAGATGTCACTTCTCCACCAATAATTACATGTTTACCTGCTACAAAAACTTCAGATGCCACTCTTGATTTGGAATCACCAATGATTAATTTATCCACAATACTATCTGCAATAATATCTGCACACTTATCTGGATGCCCTGGGCTTACAACTTCACTTGTAAAAAGATACATATT
>CAZSHP010000101.1:0-6054 GCA_964606545.1 uncultured Sulfurovum sp.
AAACAGGCTTATGCTGTAATGAAAAAGATAGCTGATTTACCTGTGAAATATGTAGTAAACTCTCACCACCATGATGACCATTGGCTAGGTAATGATTTTTATAAAAAAACATTTAATGCACAACTTATTGGACCTGATAGTATCAACAAAAACTATAAAGAGGGTGATAAGACTAGAATGTACAAAGTTCTTCCTGAAAATGCGATTAGAGGAACTCATATCATCAAACTAGATACTGTACCAAAAAAAGAGATGGTTATTACACTAGGTGGAGAGGATTTTCATATTATCCCAATGGATGTAAAAGCACATACTAGTGATGATGTATTTGTCTATATGCCAAAGAGTAAAGTGCTATTTGGTGGAGACCTTGTTATGAATGGGAGAGTAAATTCAGATAGAGATGGTGCTATTATGGGCGAACTCAAAGCGATAAAAATGATGAGAGGTATGAAGTGGGATACACTAGTTCCAGGTCATGGTTTGATTACGGACAAGAGTGCATTAGATGAGACAGAGCAATACTTTACACTAATGAAAGAGAGAGTATTAAAAGCGATGGATGATGGTGCAGATGCTACAGATATTACAGAAAAAGTAAAATTAGAAGAGTTCAAAGACAAGGCGATGTATGACCTTCTTAATGCTCGTAATGTTGGGTATGCTTATGATGAATTAGAGATGTTAGAGTAAAAGAGGAGGACAAGATGGGTAAGATAATTAACTATATAAAGATACTCATCTTTATACTTATTCCTATTTGGGGAGTATCTGCTGATATTAATATCGATAAAGAGTCAGCAGATGCCAACAAGACAAAGAAACATGTGATGCTATTTTTGCACAAAGATAACTGTGGATATTGTGAAAAGATGGAGTTTCAACTAGAGGAAAAAGAGATTAGCAATGCCATAAAAAAAGATTTTATACTATTAGATATAAATAGAGATGATGATGAGACTGTCTCATATCAGGATTTTAATGGAACAAATCGCCAATTTTTAAAAGCTCTTGGGGTTAATTTTTTCCCATCAATGGTTTTTATAAATGGGTGTGAAAACAAGATTATCTATGATGTATCAGGATATAGAAACTCCAAAAAGCTTATGACGATATTGAATTATGTTAGTAGTAAATCTTATAAAAAAATGACCATGGAGGACTTTAGGGATGAGCTATTCTTTGATGAATAAAGATGAAGTAGTGGGAAAAGTTTTAGGACTATTCCTTTCAAAAAAAGGTTACTCTGCTAGAGTTCCAAAACAGAGAATCAAAGTAGACGAAAATGGTATCTTGGGGGATAAATTTTATGCTAAAGAACCTAATAGGTCTCTACTAGTTACATCTTTTAGTAGTTATCAAATGGCGATGAACAAGGGGATAATGGTTGGATATGGTAAGTTGGGTGAGAATATCATTATAGATTATAACCCCTATCATCTCCCTGTGGGGACAGAGATAAAAATCGGTGATACGATATTGCAAATAACTCAACTCTGTACTATATGTAAAAGCCTAACAAAGATAGATAGCCAATTACCTAAACTCCTAAAGAGAGACAGAGGAGTTTTTGTAAAAGTTGTTAAATCAGGTGCAATTACCATTGATGATAAAGTATCGATTAACTATATAAATTTACATTAAAAAAGGAAAAAAATGAAAAAAACAGTACTATCATTAATAGTAGCAGGAGCATTAACCACATCGCTAAATGCATTTGATTTAGGTAAATATGGAGAGATGAAGTTTGAAAAAGCAAACCAAAATGTCTATATTATGCACGGCCCTCCAATGAATCCAAGTGTAGAAAACCAAGGTTTTATGAATAATCCTGCGATAATAGAGGGTAAAAATAGCCTAATTATGATTGACCCAGGGGGAAACTATAATGTTGGTAAAAAAATTCTAGCCGAAGTTGAAAAAATCAGCAAAAAACCAATTGTAGCGATTATCGATACACATAAACATGGAGACCATTGGTTTGCAGGAAAAGCAATAGCAGAAAAATATCCAGATGTCAAAATTTATGCTCTGCAACACATGATAGATGTCTCAAAAGCAGGAGAGGCTCAAAAATGGTATGATATACTAGAGAGACTATCCAAAAACCTAAAAGGTACAAAAGAGTTCAAGTTTCCAGAGATTGCTATAAAAAATGGTGATGTACTTCAAATTGATGACCAAACATTCTATATCCACAGCCCAAAAAGAGCTCATACAGATACTGATGTACTAATCGTCCATGCACAGAGTAAAACACTATTTCTAGGCGATAACCTCATGAAGAGCCGTCTAGGTGGTTTCGATAGTTCATCAAGTATTTTAGGCAATATCAAACTACTAGAAGAGATAGAAAAAGCCCCAGAGCTTACTCTCTATGTCCCAGGTCATGGGTCATCAGGTAAAATGCATGACACCATAGAGCCATTCCTAAACTACATGAAAAAACTAGTAGTAGGAGCAAAAGAGGCATTGGAGGAAGATATGGAAGCATATGAAATCAAACCAAAAGTAGCCAAATCCATGGCAGATTACCACAAATGGGATGAGTTTGATGGTCAAATGGGGAAACATTTACAAAAGGTTTTAGATGAACTTGAGGCTTTGGATGAGTAGTATTATTTATATATATAAATATATAAGAAGTATGGACTCTATTTTTTAAGAGACTTGAACTACTCAAAAAATATATATTTAGTTATTATAATTTACCATTTTTAAACACTCTTTTCACTATAATTTCATGTAAGCCCAAGAAGGAATATATAGTGAAACAGCTCCAAATCTTAATTGTCCGTTGTCTGCTTCTCTTTTATCTTAGCTCCTCCTATCTCTCCTCTGTACATTTTCATGATAATACTCTAAACTCAAATAGCGAATGTAAAATCTGTATTATTGTTAAAAACTTAAGTAGTGGAGATACTCCAACTAATCAACTTTATGACCTTGCTTATGATGGGTGTTATGAACCTATTGTTTTTTATATAAAAAGTGTTCAAAAAACTATCTTAAAAGGCTTTAACGCCAACGCTCCCCCTCTCTCTTAAATATAAAATCAATAAAACACTATTAACACCTATATTTTACGGAGAAATTATGAAAAAAACTATATTAATCTCTGTGGCATTAAGTACACTAATGCTTCATGCTACAGAGAAGAGTGATTTAGAAAACCGTGTTAAGGTTTTAGAAAAAGCCCTTAATGCACAAAAACAAGATAAGTTAAAACAAGCTCTTAATAAAAGCAATAGCTTTAATCAAAAAAGCTTTATTCCTGATATATCACTTATTTTAAGTGGTTCTGCTGTGGCTAGAGATATTGATAATGACCAATATGAGGGTTATGGAATTGATGGCTTTGTAGAGAGTACAGATGAGATTCCTTTTAATAAAAATCGAGGATTTAACCTAAACTATGCTGAGTTTGGAATGCACTCGGTTGTTGGACCTTATTTTGATGCTGACGCTATTTTTCACTTAAGTCCAAATGAGTTTGAGATAGAAGAGGCGTATATAACAAGTAAAAAACTCCCTGCTAATCTACAACTAAAAGCAGGTTCTTTTAAGAGTGGATTTGGGCGTATTAATGCCATTCATCAACATGCTCAACACTTTAGCAATCAACCCTTGGTTTATGAAGCGATGTTGGGTGTAGAGGGGATAAAAGATGCAGGAGTTTCATTAAATTGGGTTGCTCCAACCGATACCTATATAATGGCAGGAGCAGAGGCACTACAAGGAACAAATGAACTTAGCTTTGGAAGAAGTGGTAGCAATAATCTCTACGTAGGTTATCTTAAAACAGGTTTTGACCTAGGAGATAGCAATTCTATTTTAGCAGGAGGAAGTGTGGCTTTTGGAAAAACTGAAAATGGAGATAGCAAACTCTATGGAGGGGAATTAACCCTTAAACATACCATTAATAGTTACAGCTCGTTGGCTTGGCAGAGTGAGTATCTCTACCGAAATAGAGAAGATATAAAACAATCAGGATACTATACCCAACTTATTTATGATAAAGATAGCAATTGGGAGTTTGGAGTTCGTTATGATGCACTTAATAAAAATAGTGTTAATCAGCCTAATGATTTAAAAAAGTACTCAGCCATTGCTCAATATAAACCATTTGAGTTTACAAAACTACGACTACAACTTAACCATGATAAGTCAAAATCATTTGAGGGCATTAGAAAAGACGAAAACCAACTGTTGTTAGAGTTTTTGGTTGAAACAGGAGCTCATGGGGCTCATGCGTTTTAGAAGATACGAAATAAAAAGGAATTAAAAATGAAAAAAACACTATTTGCAACTCTACTACTAACAAGCTCTATTTTTGCAACGGTTAATGTGGCAACAACCTACAACTACTTAGGAGAGGTAACAAAAGCTATAGGAGGAGATTTGGTTAAAGTTGATGTCTTGGCTAATCCCAAATTAGACCCTCACTTTATTACACCTAAACCCTCTCTAATAGGAAAACTAAGAAGAGAAGATTTACTTATTATTAATGGTGGACAACTTGAAATTGGTTGGTTACCACCTATATTAAAACGTGCTAATAATAGCAAGATAGATAATGGTGGAAGAGGATTTTTAGATGCTAGTGGAGCAGTGACATTGATTGATAAACCTGTTAATGTCTCTCGTGCTTATGGAGATGTTCATCCTGATGGTAACCCTCATTATGCTTTGAGTATTGATAATATTACTCCTATAGCTGAACTTATTAGTATGAAGCTTTCTCAAATTGACCCTGCTAATGGTGCTAAATATAGTGCTAATTTTAAGACTTTCAAAAGCAATATAGAGAGACTAAAAAGTAAACTTGCACCAATTATAAAAGGGTGTCAAGGAAAAAAAGTTATTCAGTATCATGAACTTTTTAACTATGCCTTAGATGCCTTTGGGGCAGAAAAAGTCTCAAATATTGAGCCTTTACCAGGAATTAGCCCAAGCTCTAAACATACACTAGAGCTTATTAATATTATAAAGAGTCAAAAGATAGATACCATTTTACAAGATGTCTATCACGAAAAGAGAACAGCAAAATTTATAGCCAATAAAACAGGAGCAACCATTAAAATTATTCCGCATGATGTAGGAGCAACTAACACAGCCAATACTATAGAGGAATTCTACACAGAAGTTGCAACAAAAATATGTCAATAGTTACACTTTTGTATCCAGCCTTTATATTGGCTATTTTGTTGGTTTTTGTTCATGCTATTTTTGGTTTAGAGATTATTAAACGAGGGGTTATATTTACAGACCTTGCGATTGGACAGTTTGCCTCTATAGGGGTGGCTGTTAGTCTGCTCTTTTTTGATGGAGCTTATAGTTTTGGACTAACCCTTGTTTTTGCTCTTTTGGGTGCAACACTTATATCTGTTGCTACCCATAGAGTTCAAAATATAGAGGCATTTATAGGGATGCTCTATGCTTTGGGGGCAAGTGCTATTATTGTACTGCTCTCTAATACAACCCAAGGGACAGAACTATTTAACAAGCTTCAAGCTACCGATATACTCTTTACAAGCACCAGTGATTTAATTGAACCCTTTATACTCTATAGTATAGTAGCTATTCTCTTTTTTAAATTTTATCATAGATTAAATGGAGTCTACAGAGAGATGCTTTTTTTTGGGCTGTTAGCTTTAACTGTTACATCATCTGTTCAACTTGCAGGGGTTTTAGTAGTTTTTGTACTCTTAATAGTCCCTGCATTTATAGCACTTTTGCAGAAGAGATTTAATAGACTATACTTCTCTTGGATTGTCGGTTCGACCATTATTATTGTTGCTATGATTCTATCTTATCACTTTGATTTACCTACAGGGTATACTATTGTTTTTATTGGCTCTTTTGTTGGGATTGTTTGGGGGTTGGTTAGAGGTTTCTAAATTAAAGAAATATAGTCAATAACCTCCCCTCCAATCCTTGATTGACTAGATTGAGTTGCTAGAGATAGCTAAGTACATACCCAAATTTAAATTCAAAAAAATAAGCTAAAATAACAGAATGAAAAGAGTAAAAGAATTAAATACACAAGAACAA
>CAZSHP010000102.1:0-6051 GCA_964606545.1 uncultured Sulfurovum sp.
ATTATATTGTAATTTGTTCTTTTTTGTCAAATGGTTGGTTGGTGATTACGAAAAAATCTATCTCTCTCATGTGGAAAGTATATAGATAATTTGTGTTTTGATTGTGGACAATTTGGATTATTTCAAATTCTTTCTGATTTTTAAAAACGCTCAAATATTTTATTGTCAAAAATTTACCAAAGGATTTATTATCTTGATTGTTGTTGCTATTAAATGAAAAAATGAGATAGTTATTGGTGCTGATACTCAAAATAGTTTTGGTTCTATGAAACTAACAGCTAAGCATGTATTCAAGCTTTTTCCCATCTTCTATTACAAAGAGAGAAAAAAGCAAAAAAGAAGAATAGATTTGATTTTAGTACACAAGATGGTATCTTTGAATCACTGCTAAAGATACATCCTATATTAACCAAAGAGTATTTTATTAGTGACTCCGAGAGTGGTGTCAGAACTTCTCTATAAGATTTTAGAAAATATTAATGAAGTATTTATCCCCCCAAAGGCAAAATTATTATTCATTACATGCTCTATAGAGTCATCTCTATGCTCTAAAATATAATCAAGCTCTGCACATTGACTATCTACCTCTTTTAGGTTTTTGTTGGCAGGGAGAAGCCTATCATTGAGAGCTATTATAGATATAATGGACTCAACAACACCACATCCACCAAGTAGGTGTCCCATATAGCTTTTTGTGCTACTTATAGGTGTTTTATTGCCAAAGATAGAGTGGGTGGCGTGTGACTCCTCTATATCTCCTTTGAGTGTGGCTGTGGCGTGGGCGTTGATATATCCTATATCTATTGGGTTTAGATTTGCATCGGCTAGGGATAGGTTCATAACACTACTCATGCCCTCCCTAGATGGTGTGGTTAGATGGTTTCCATCACAGGTGGTGGCGTATCCTCTTATCTCTGCATAGATTTTGGCTCCTCTTTTTTTTGCACTTTCGTACTCTTCGAGAACTAGTGTTCCTGCACCTTCACCTATGATTAGACCATCTCGATTAACATCAAATGGTCTAGGGGTTAGTTCAGGTCTCTCATTATATCCACTACTTGATGCACCTATTACCTCAAATACACCCTCTGATAGATAGTGCAATCCCTCTGCTCCACCTACAAACATAATATCACTCATACCGTATTTGACAGACTCATAACCTGCTCCTATCGCTTGTGATGATGAGGTACAAGCAGAGCATGTTGGGATGGAGCGACCCTTTATACCAAATAGAGCTGCTAGGTTTGCTCCTATTGTGTGGCTCATCGCTTTTAGAAAAATCATAGAGTTTTGTCTCTTGAAGTTTCTGTTGGTGTAGACGGATGTTATCCACTCCATTAGGGTCTCATTTGCTCCCATAGTTGAGCCAAATGAGATACCTGTTCGGATATTTTGAATCTGATTTGGCTCTAGTCCACTATCCTCTATCGCTTGTTGCATACTTCTAGCTGACATCTGTGCTACTCTACCCATAGAGCGACGATATTTTCTAGGAATCTCTTTGAAGTTCTGCTCTGCTACAGGTGCAGCTATTAGAGTAGTCATATCATCCATCTCCTCACTCCAACTCTCTATGAACTTTACACCTGATTTCTTTTGGATGATGTTCTCTTTTAGTGTGGGTATATTATCACCAAGAGGTGATAGGAATCCAATACCTGTTACCACTACTCGTCTCATCTAACCATGCCTCCACTTATATTTATTGTCTCTGCTGTCATATAGCTGTTTGTTGATGCAAAATAGACAGCATGTGCTATCTCTTTTGGCTCTCCATATCTTCTTAGAGGGATGCTTTTTGCTATAGATTTGTCTAAATCTTTTGTCATTTCAGACTCTATTAGACCAGGGGCTACACAGTTTACTCTGATTTTGTATCTACCAAGCTCTAGTGCCAAGCTTTTGGTAAATGAGATAATTGCACCTTTTGAGGCAGAGTAGTTTGTCTGTCCTGCGTTTCCTGTTAAGCCTGAAATAGAGGAGATATTGACTATGGCACAGTTTTTCTTTTTGATTAGTTTTGGTAGAAGTGCTTTTGTTACTCTAAACATACCATTTACATTAATATCCATGACGCTCTCCCACTCCTCATCTGTCATCCAAAAAAACAGGTTGTCTTTAGTTATACCTGAATTGTTTATTAGTACATTGACCTCTATATCTTTTAGTTTCTCATTTATACTATCTCTATCTCTTATATCAAAAGTTAAAATCTCTCCACTACCATCAATATCTTCTAAAATCTCTATAGCTTTTGCCTTATTACTGTTGTAGTGTATATATACGAAATATCCCTGTTCTGCAAACTCTTTTACAATCGCTTCACCAAGTGAACCTGTTGCACCTGTTACTAAAACTTTTTGCATGACTTTTAACCTTTTTAACTCTTCAAATTTGGGAAAATATTGTATCTAAATATCTTAGAAAAGATGGTTAATATTAATTATTAGATATAATGGCAAAATTTTTAATATACTCAAAAGGTACAGAGATGATAACAACACAGGATGTAAAAGAGAAGATTATTGCAGGTCTGAATTTGGAAGATATAACTCATAATGAGATTGAAGATAGTGATGCACTTTTTAATGAGGGGTTGGGGTTGGATTCTGTAGATGCTATAGAGCTTATAGTTATTTTGGATAATGAGTATGGTATAAAATTTGAAAATATGAATGAACTCAAAGATATATTTGCTACGGTAGAGTCATTGACTAACTATATCAATGCAAATCTTAAGAGCTAAAATGATAACAACAACAGAGTTAAAAGAGAAGTTAATAGAGGGGCTTGGACTAGAGGATATAGATGCTAGTGAGATTGGGGATAATGAACCACTCTTTAATGATGGATTAGGGTTGGACTCTGTGGACGCTATAGAGTTAATTGTAATTTTGGATAATGAGTATGGAATCAAGTTTAAAAATATGGAAGAGACAAAAGATATTTTTGTAACTATACAGGTACTAACTGATTATATTAATTATCATGCGAAATAATAGAGAGATATATATACAAAACAGCTCTGCTATCTGCTCTGCAGGGTTTAGTGTTGATGAGATATTTGATTCGGTTATCTTAGGTAGAAGTGGAGTTAAAAAACATAAAGATTTTTTGATAAATGGAGCTAGTAGTGCTATAGGCAAAATTGAATCGGATAAGAGTTTTGATGGTTTAATGATAGAGGCTATCAAAAAGATTTTGGATGAGTCTAAATTAGATAATTTTCATAACACTTTTTTAGCTGTAGGTACATCTGTAGGTGGTATGGCTTGGGCAGAGAGAGAGTTTATAAAAGATAAAGGTTCATATAAAAATATTGAGCTAAATAGACAATCTATCTACTCTATCTCACATATACTTAATCGAGAGTTCCGATTCAAAGACTCTATTACATTCTCTACAGCATGTACCTCTAGTTCTAATGCCATAGTATTTGCCAAAGAGCTACTTGAAGCAGGAGCTTATGATAGAGTACTAGTGGTAGGTGCTGACTCTATTAGTTATACTACTGTCAATGGGTTTAATGCGTTGGGAGTACTATCAAGTGAGTGTTCAACTCCATTTGATGCTAATAGAGTAGGTATGAATGTGGCAGAGGGGGTTGGAGCTGTTCTGTTGAGTTGTGAACCTAGTGATATTAGAGTTGCAGGTGTAGGGTGTAGCTCTGATGCCTATAATATTACCAATCCTCACCCCAATGGAGATGGTGCAAAACTTGCTATGCAAAATGCTCTCTCTAATGCCTCGATAGAGCCTAATGCTATCTCATATATCAATGCACACGGAACAGGAACAATAGCAAATGATAGCTCTGAAGGCAAAGCTATACTAGAGCTTTTTCCCCATAGACCTTTTGTAGGCTCTACAAAGTCTATAACAGGTCATACTCTTGGGGCTTGTGGTACTATTGAGCTGATTATCTCTGCTCTAATTCTGCAGAATCAGACTATACCATCAAATTTTAACTTAGTAGATAGAGAGTTAGAGGGGCTAAATCTAGCTACCGAAAATATAAAAAAGAATATGGAGTTTGTACTCTCTAATGCCTTTGCCTTTGGTGGCAATAATGTATCTATAGTCCTACAAAAGGTCTTGAATGAAAATTAACCTAAAAATTATAGCCTCTGCTTATATCTCAGCTGATAAGAGGTGTGAAGAGTTACAGGAGAAGATATTAGTAAAAAAGATGATGCTTCGTAGACGACTAACAAGAGGGTCAAAGATAGCTATCTATCTAGCCTCAAAAGTTGGATATGAGAGCCAAAGAGTTGTTTTTGGTTCTGCCTATGGGGAGGTCAAAGCTACTGTTGATATTGTTGAGGCGATATATAATAGAAATCTATTGAGTCCTACAGCATTTCAGAACTCTGTACACAATACACCTGCATCGTATCTATCAATACTATCTGGCAATGTAGGTGAAGTGACAACCGTTTCAGACCTTTTTAATACCTCTATGAGTGTATTAAAAACAGGTGCTATCAAGGCACTTAGAGGAGATAGATTGCTGTTGTTAAATGTCGATGCTTTCAGTTTTGACTCAGTTGATGAGATGAACTCTTGTGGAGTCTCCAAGCTAGAGAGTGGTGTGGCACTACTCGTTGAGGTTACAGAGGGGGAGTCCAATATCTCTATTGAAAATAGAAAATATAGAGATATATCCCCCTCTCTGTGGCAGATGTTAGAGATTTATGATAAGTCAAAAGAGCATCAAAATCCTATTGTAGAGGTGAATATATAGTGAGTGTTATTGATGAAAAATTACCACACAAAGAGCCTGTGAAGTTTATAAAAGAGATTATAGAGGAGGGTGAGAACCATGCTATATCACTAGTTGAGTTTATAGAGACTCCTACGATATCAGCAGTAGTAGAGTCGGCAGCTCAAAATGTAATATTTATCATCTCTCTATACAAAGATTTTGATGGTGGAGTATTGACAGGGATGAAAAAAATAGGGCTTTTAAGAGAGCTAGAGTCAGGTATCTATAGTGTAGAGAGCCTACTAACGGCGAGAATAGATAACTACACTAACTTTAGATTTAAACTCTATAGAGATAATGTAGTTTTTGTAGAGGGTGAGATAAATATTGTAATGAATGAGAGAGAAAAAAATGAAAAACTGTGATGTATTGATAATCGGTGGTGGGCCAAGTGGAGCTATAGCAGGTGCAAATTTGGCACAAAAAGGGTTTAGTGTTGAGATAGTGGAGAAGTTAGATTTTCCAAGATTTATAATTGGTGAGTCTCTGCTTCCTCACTGTAATGCTATTTTATCAAAAAATGGTCTACTAGATAGGATTCAGAGACAAGGGTATCTCCTAAAGGCTGGAGCTATTTTTGAAAATGAGGCAAAAGAGCAGGAGATTTATCACTTTCGTGAAAATATTGGTGAACCACACAATACAACTTTTCAAGTCAAAAGAGAGGAGTTTGATGATGAGCTACTCAAAGGTGCAGAGGAGTTTGGAGCTACTGTAACTCATGGTGTTGAGGTGACAGAGTATAACCAAGATGAGAATATAGTAAAAGCTATAGATAGAGATGGGAATAGTATTGAGTACAAGGCTAGATTTGTACTAGATGCCTCTGGTTATGGTAGAGTTCTTGCTAGACTTCAAGAGCTAGAGACTCCATCAGAGCTAAAACCTCGAAAAGCTATCTTTACACGGATAGAGAATGACATTAGACCAAAGGGTGAGCTTGGTGGATATATCACTATTTTTGTTCATGGTGATAATGAGGCTTGGATATGGGTAATACCATTTATAGATGGCTCAACCTCTGTAGGTATTGTCTGCGAAGATGACTATTATGATAGGATGAATATGACTCCTGAAGAGTTTTGGGACTATATTATAGCAAATGATGCCAATGCCAAAGAGAGATTTAAAAATGCTACAAAAATCAACCCAGTAGGTAAAATAGATGGATACTCTTCCAATATCAAAACCATGTTTGGAAAGGGTTTTGCAATCGCAGGAAACGCAACAGAGTTCCTAGACCCTGTATTTAGCTCTGGTGTGACACTTGCTCTTGTTAGTGG
>CAZSHP010000103.1:0-5996 GCA_964606545.1 uncultured Sulfurovum sp.
GTCGGGCTCATAACCCGAAGGTCGGTGGTTCAAATCCGCCTCTCGCAACCAATTAACTTATATATAGCCATGCGGGAATAGCTCAGTTGGCTAGAGCGTCAGCCTTCCAAGCTGAGGGTCGCGAGTTCGAGTCTCGTTTCCCGCTCCAACATAGATTTATCAATCTTATTTTTCTTTCTAAATACTCTTCAATATATTGCTTTCTTTTAACATAAAATATTATACTATTCCTCAATGAAAACAGATATAGATTTAAGATTCCAACGCTGTGAACTTCTATTTGGAGAGAAGAACTTTGCCAAGATTCAAAAAACAAAAATACTTATACTCGGTGTAGGTGGTGTGGGTTCTTATGCTCTTGATTGTCTATGGCGTTCGGGAGTATCAGATATAACTATTATAGACCATGATACCTTTGATGAGACTAATCAGAACCGTCAAATAGGCTCAGAGGCTGTTGGGGAGCTAAAAGTAGAGGTTCTAAAAAGACTCTATCCAACTATCATTGCAATTAATCAAAAGATGGATATGAAGTGGGTTGAGAAGTTTGATTTTGAACCTTATGATATTATAATCGACTCTGCTGATACTACCAAAGTCAAAATAGAACTAGCCAAAAGGGTCTACAAAAAACTTATTATGTCCACAGGTTCAGCAAAACGGTTTGATACATCTAAAATAGAGGTTGCCTCTATATGGAAAAGCCACGGTGATGCTCTAGCTCGTAAAATACGAAACGAACTAAAAAAAGCTAGATTCAATAAAAAATTTACTGTAATATTCTCTCCAGAACAAGACAAATGCAAAGACAAAGGCTCATTTGTAGCTGTAACTGGTGCATTTGGATTAACTATCTGTTCGGAAGCTATCAAAAAAATATTAAAAAATTAAATATCTGCTATACTACGAAAAATTTTTAAAGAGAGACAAGATATGACAAAGTCAGGATTTATAGCAGTAGTGGGGCGACCAAACTCGGGTAAAAGTACACTACTTAACCATCTAATAGGTGAAAAATTAGCAATGGTATCAAAAAAAGCACAAGCTACAAGAAAACGGATGAATATCATCATAATGCACAATGAGAATCAGTTAATTTTTGTAGATACCCCTGGGATTCATAAAAAAGAGAGACTTATCAATGAGTTTATGTTAGAGGAGGCACTAAAAGCTATGGGAGATAGTGATTTGATTCTATTTCTAGCTCCTGTAACTGATAGGCTTGATGAGTATGAGAAATTTTTGGCTCTTGATGAGTCCAAACGAGCTAAACATATAGTTATTTTAACCAAAATAGACCATGTACCACAGGTTAAAATTTTGGAAAAATTAGGAGAGTATCAGAGGTATCAAGATGAGTTTGAGGCTATTATTCCCTTCTCTGTCAACAAAAAAGTTGGGAAAAAGGCTCTTTTGGATGAGGTTGTCAAACATCTACCAGACTCTCCTCCTCTTTTTGATACAGATATAATGACTACTGATAATATTCGTGACATATACAAAGAACTTATCCGTGAATCTATCTTTGAGAACCTATCTGATGAGATACCTTATGAGTCCGATGTGACTATAGAAAAGATAGATGAGGGGGAGCTAATGGATAGAGTTTATGCAACTATAGTAGTGGAAAAAGAGACTCAAAAGGGCATTATTGTGGGAAATAGAGGGGCAGGAATTAAACGGGTTGGCAAACTTGCTAGAACTCAACTTGAGCTATTTTCTCAGAAAAAGATATATCTTGATTTGCATGTATCTGTAAAAAAAGGTTGGAGTAAAAGTAGAGGTAGTTTAGAGGAACAGGGCTACATTTTTTAACCCAATTTAACCATAAAACCACAATTTCTTAAAAAATATTCCGATTTAACATTGAGTGTTAAGATTAGTATATTTTTTTATGATTTTTCTGCTTAATTTAATCTTACAAGCCGTAATTAATATCATTATTTATATAATAACTTAATAATATTAAAAAGGGATGGTAAATTAAATAATTATGTCAGTAGAAACTATAGACCCT
Source organism: uncultured Sulfurovum sp. (assembly GCA_964606545.1). Classification (GTDB taxonomy): domain Bacteria; phylum Campylobacterota; class Campylobacteria; order Campylobacterales; family Sulfurovaceae; genus UBA1140. The sequence continues at coordinate 2,018 of CAZSHP010000103.1, forward strand.
AGAATAAAAAAATTTAAAAAAATTATAGCAATTGACCCATATAGCCAAAATAGTTATGAGTACAAAGAGAATACGCTAAAAGCCACAGATAAACTATCATTAGATAACAAAAATTTTGTTATCTCATTTGTTAGAAACAAAGATATGATAATAGCATCATTTGATGTGGGATATGATGTGGCAGAAGAGGAACTTGATGATATGCTCTATATGAAAGCATATGATGAGTTGGGCTTAGACCCTGAAAAAGAGTATACTATAACCCATCAAAAAGCAGATTCAGAAGAGAGTTCGGGAGTATATAACCTCTTTATTACTGAACCTGAGGTTATTGAGGAGCATACAGCTTCTCTATTAGAGAAGACAACCTATATTGACCTTTTGATTCCTGCACCTCTTCTATATAAGACACTCTATAGTAGTGGAAAACTAGATAGTAGTGAATCACACTGTTATATCTATTTTACAATGGATGATGCTTTTATTACCATATATAAAGATGGAGAGTTCTTATACTCAAAATCTTTGGAGTACTCTCTTACTCAAATATATGAAAAATATTGTGCTATGATTGGTGAAAAAGTTGATGAAAAAGAGTTCTTTGAGACATTGGAATCTGAAGGGTTGAAGGCGATAGACTCAGAGTATCAACAGAATCTTATGAAGATGTTTGGAGAGATATTTCTACAGATAAATGATATTATTATCTACACAAAAAGAGCTTATGGTATAGATATTATACAAAAACTCTTTTTGGGTTCTATCAAAAGTCCCATAATAGGTCTAGGTGACTATGGATATAACTACCTAGGAATTCCCACATTTAACCTAGATTTTAACTTCGATATAAAAAATGATGAGTGGTATGTTGACCAATTTCAATATATGATGGTTCAGTCGGGATTAGACTATATAGAAAATCCCAAAAAAGTACTAAATCTAACTACAGTACCAAGACCACCTGTTTTTAGTAAAAGAGCAAGTGGTCAATTTATAATCTCGGCTACTCTATCATCTCTTGTTGCACTAGGATACCCTCTTTTTTTTCTAGTACAAGCCTATATGATTGATGCTCATATACTGCAACTCTCAAATGAAAACAAGACTCTTACTAAAATAACAACAAAATATAAAAAGATACTAAAAGAGAAAAAAGAGACAATAAAAAAGAGCAAAAAAGAGTTAGCTAATCTAAATACTCTATTTAATGGAAAAGCAAAAACTCTAAGCTCCATATATAATAAGAAAGTAGACTATAGACTAAAATCTGGTCTACTACATAGATTTGCTAATGACCTCATAGAGTACAAGGTCAACCTAGAACAGATAACTACAAAAGAGGATAGCTTTACGCTATCTGTTGTAAGTGATGACGATAAGAAGATAACAAAGTATATTAAATATATATCAAAGAAGTATTTTAATGATATTAAGAATATAGATATAAAACGAATCTCTATTGATGATAAGGATTCTCTATATAGAGGTGTTTTGAAAGTGAGTTATATATAATGAATTCTATTTTACACAGTATGGACAAAGCGTTCAAGGATAAGAGTGAAAACGAAAAATGGATGATGATTTTAATGATTGTTGCAGTAATAGGATACGCATCATATAGTCTATTTTTACCATTTGCAGAGGATAAACTAAAAAAATCAACAAAAGAGAAAAAAACTCTACAAAAAAGTATAATAGAGAATAAACAGTATCTAAACTCTATCACAGTTGGTGGGAATAGAGATTTTTATGTAAAAAAATTTGATAAAGATATACTAAATCTTGAGAAAAATATCATAAAAGCAAATGAGGATATAAACTTCTTATCAGCAAAGTTAGAGGAGCTATCTCCACTACTCTTTAACAAAGAGAGTTGGTCTACATTTCTAAATAGTATTACAAAACAGGCGATGAAACAGGATGTCAAGATAGAGTATATAGATAACCATTATATAGATAGCAAAGGTAGTTTTGGTCATATTTTGGAAATCTCTGTAGGGTGTAAAGGAGAGTATAAAAACATAGCTAAATTTATAAATAGACTAGAGAAAAATATACTAGTTACAGATATATATGGTAGTGATATTTATCTTGATAATAACTCAAGTACCACTCTTGCAGATATTAAAATTTCTGTTTGGGGGATAAATCACTAATGAATAACAAAAATATAATAATAACTCTACTACTCATATCTATCTCAATAGATACTCTACTAGCAAATTCATTAAGCCATGAAGAGATAAATAAGATGGTTACAAAGATAAAAGAGGAGAGAGTAGGTATAGATTTAGCCACTTTGGATAAGACACCAAACCCTTTTTTGATTGTAAAAGAGAAGCTCAAAGAGAAACCAAAAGAGAAAAAAATAGAAAAAGCTAAGCCAAAAATAGTTAAAAAGGTCGTAAACCATAATCTAGTAGCTATATTAAACCATGCTGCATTTATTGATGGGAAATGGTACAAGATTGGCGATACAGTAGGTTCATTCAAACTTATATATATGACCAAAGATAGAGTAACTCTAAAAAATGATACAGATAGAAAAGAACTCGTAATACCAAAAAGAGAAAAAAAATTTAATATGTTCAAAGGAAAATAAGATGAGATTTTTTAAAAAAAATATAAATATAGTTATAATATGGTCTCTATTCTTTATATTTGGTAACTCCTTGGCAGATGCAAACAGATGCTCTACACAGATGTTTACAGTTACACTTGATAGTGCCTTGACCTATGGGGATGTTATAGAGAATATAGCAGATGAGTGTGGACTAACACTACTAGTAAAAGATAAAGAGGCAAAAAAGAGACTACAAGAGAACCTATATTTCGTAAAATTGCGTAATGCTTCACTCCATGAGTTTTTAGATGTTATTTTAACTGAAAACAATATAGGTTATGAGTTACAGGGAAACAGATTAAAAATCTCATACCTAAAGACAAAAACATTTAATCTACACTATATTTCAGGAGGACGAGAGGGTACTAGTACAACAAGCGTCAATAGTGGTGGAGGAAATAAAGAGAGTTCAAGCTCTAATGGAGGGGGTGACTCACTAGGAATCACCATTACTAGCACTGATAATTTTCAATTTTGGTCAAAAATATCATCAGAACTCACTTCACTTATTAACCGTCCAGAGGATGAATACAAATCACCAGAACCTATTATTAATCAAGAGGCAGGAATGATTACAGTAACAGGCACACCTCGACAATTACAAAGAGTTTCAGACTATATAGATGATATTTCAGAACAGTTAAAAAGACAAGTACTAATTGATGTTAATATATTGAGTGTAACTTTTGATGATAGTGAGACAACAGGAGTTGAGTGGTCTCAGCTATATAGCCTTCAGAATATGGCAATTACCACTCAACTATCAAAAGGTGTAACAGATAGTAAAGCTCTAATAGCTGAAGGTTCGTTACAGATAAATGACATGCTAAAATTCCTAAAAACACAGGGTGATGTTAGGTCTATCTCTAACCCTAAGGTTTTAACGCTAAATAATCAACCAGCACTTATCTCCGTAGGTAATGAGCTTTTTTATAAAATTCAATCAGGAAGTAGTCAATCAAATGGAGGGGCTGTAGCTACTAGTAGTAGTGAAGAGGTCAAATCGGTTTTTGCAGGGATTCTACTGGATATTACACCAGAAGTCTCCGAAGATGGCTCTATCACACTAAAAATAAATCCATCAATCTCTGATACACTAGATGTTGTACAGAGAGATAATACAGGTTCAAGAAGCATTCCACCTGATTTATCAAGAAAACAGATTTCATCTGTAGTTACGATAAAAGATGGTCAACATGTCATATTGGGTGGTCTTATCTCATCAAAAACAGGTACAAAAATATCCAAAGTTCCACTATTGGGAGACCTACCTCTTTTGGACCAATTATTTAAAAGAGAGGTCAAAATTAATAGCGTAGAGGAGTTAATACTTATAATTACACCTCATATTATTAA
>CAZSHP010000104.1:0-5876 GCA_964606545.1 uncultured Sulfurovum sp.
AACAACATCTGTGATTGTTTCTTGTCCTTTATGAACAACATCTGTGATTGTATCCTCTCCTTTGTGAACAACAGATGTAATTGTATTTTTTCCTCTATTAACAGTATGGTTAATTGTGTCTTTTCCATAATCCACAGCTCTATTAATAGTTTGTTTTCCAGAATCTACAACTCTGTTAATGGCATTTTTCCCTGAGTCTATAGCCCTATTTATGGTTCTCTTTCCTGAACTCACAGCCCTTTTGACATCATTAATCCTATCATTAATCCAACTCATGACTTTATTCCCCTTTCATATATCTTTGGAGGTTTTATTGGCTTTATTTAGCGATAGAGGTATTAAAAACATTAAGTATATAATATAATATATTTTTTGTCAATAGTATTTAAAAAAAACACTATTTTTAGTATAAAATTTTTAATTAATTTAAAAAAACAACTTTTTAAGCTTCTGAAAAAAAGAGAGCTTATTATTTTTTTTCTCTACTTTTTTTATCTTTTTTTCATCTTCACAAAGATTTTCAATATAGGCTTTGGCTGCTTTTATCTTGTGGGGTGTGAAATTAATCTGCATCTAAAATTCTCTCTATCTCGTACATAGCATCTTCGTTTTTGAGTCTAAATTTAATCTCTATTCTTCTTGAAGCATCCTTATCCTCTATGCCATTTTTTTTGATAGCATCTAGGTATGAGCGACCACTTGCTACTAATTTAGTTTTGATATTATGTTTTTTGATATAGTCCAATGTCAAGAGATAATTCATAACAGCATAAGCTCTTCTTTGGGATAGCCCTAGGTTATATAGGTATCTACCATCACTATCTGTGTGACCCTCTATAATAATTTTATCGAGATGTTCATAGATATTTTTATTTGTAATTAGTGTATTTACATATTTTATAAAGTTATCTTTGAGTTGTTTTTTTGCTCCATCTTTTAATTTGGCAGAGCCTTTGTCAAAAAGAATATTTGATGATAATCTAAGTGACCCACTCTTTTTATCTATATTTATCTTTTTTCCAAGTGCTGATTTTAGTTCGGCTATTACTTTTAGTTTAATACCTGTTAAAGATTTTATTTTAGCTTTTTGAGCTTGGAGTTTTGTTAGGAGGTCGTCATATTTTGTCTGTTTATTATCTAGTACTTGTAACATTTTGAGGAGTTTTTCATCACTTAGTTTTAGCTTCTCTTTCTGTTTTGTTAGGGTGTTTGATAGAACTAGTACTTTTCCTTTGTACTCATCTACTATATCTCTTTGATTCTCTATGGTACTGTTTTGTTCATTAGCTAGATTTTGGAGTATAAGCACTTTGTTGGAGTATCTATCTATTTTGGTATTTTGTGCTAATAGTAGTTGATTTAGTTTTTCTATCTCATCTGATTTGAGCTTTAAACTCTTTTTTGAGACTATAAGTGCCTCTTTACTCTCTCCCAAAGTCTTCTCTCTTTTTGCTAAAAGGTTTCGTAGTTTATTAATCTCTGCATCTTTAATATATATAGTCTCTGATTTGTCTTCTATATTTTCGGACTGCTCTTTTAGTATCTCTTCTTTGGTTTTTAGCTCTTCTGATTGTACCTCTAGTGTTGATTCTTTCTCTTTTAGAGTCTCTTTTATAATAGCAGATTTTACAATAATAGCACCAATTAGTAGAATAAAAACAAAAAGCAGACCAGCCATCAAGTCTGCATATGAAATCCAAAAATTATTATTATCATTTTGACTATTTTGATTAAACATGGTCTTGGTTGCCAATAATAGTGTTTGAAATCTCTGTATGGTATGTTGAGATAGTATCTTGTAGTACTCTGTTCTGTTCACTTATACTTGTAGCAAAATTTCCTAGTTTTATAATAATATCTCCTAACTCATCATCTATTTTATGAAAAGTTAGATTTAGAGAATTCTCCAAAGAGTTTTCAAATCTATCTATAGAGTGTTGAAGTTTTTCTGTAGTCTCTGTAAACTTGTAGAGATTTCTATCTATTTTATGAGTTGCATCTAGTGCATTATTTGATTTATTTACTTTTGAAATGGTTTTTTGTAGGTCATCCGATACCATTTTCATATGGGTTGTAATATTAGAGAAGTTTCTGTTTGTTTCATCAATAATAGTTTGGAAGTTTTCCATATGCTGTTGGTTTAGAGTCTGTATAAAATCGAGATTAAATGTCTTTTGTAGTGCCTCTATAAGCTTTGCATCTCTTAGTTCATGTTGTGAGTGTTCATGCTTTTTTAGTTCGCTATCAGTCCATATAAATCCACTATATACACTCTCTAGTTGATTTCTATCATAGTCAGCTTTTGAGAGACCTCTTTTTTCAAAGTAGTTCCATAGTATGGAGAGGAAGATACCAAATATAGAGGCGTAAAAAGCTGTTCCTATACCACTTAGTAGAAGAGAAATCTCAGCATCTAGTGCTGAACTCTCCTTGATAGAGAAGTCAGGCATAGAGATAGCTATAGCTGTAAAGGTTCCCAAGATACCAAGCATAGGAAAAAATGATGGAGCAACAGAGGCGAAGTTATCATTACGAAAAGTTTTGTAGTATTGTGATATGTAAGAGCCTATATTGATAGTTGATTTGGTCTCCTCTCCTATTGTTAGAGAGTTATTTCGTATACTTTTTTGTAGCTCTGTCTGTAGATGAGTGTAGCTTTTTCTCATATTGCATATAGCGTAGTTTGCATTGTGTTGTATAAAGAGGAGATATATAAAATAGATAAAAGAGATAATAATTAGTGAGTGCATATCGACTTTGAGTGAGATTATTTTCATATAACCTAGAACTATACCTGTGAGAAATAGAGTAGGTAGTAGAGCAATGACCATGTAGTTAAGAAAGCATGTTGAGCTTGAATTTTTGTTTATCATTATTAACTCTTAATTTTTCTTATTATAATACCTAAATATAGATAACAGAAGACTAATGAGAAGTATCTATTTTTGTTATTGTACTGTTATCTTCTGAATTGTCTAATATATTTTTGTCTATGCTTTGAATTTCCATAGGAACTTTTTTTACCAAATAGAAATAATCAGGTCTTAAAATATCAGCATAAGTGTTTATAATAGCAGTTTTATAAGTACTTCTAGTTAATATTTTTGATACAGTTCCAACTGGAATATTTGCTAAAAATATATTATCTAAGCCACTCGTTACTACTTTATCACCTATAGCAATTTTTGACCATTTTGGTATGAAGTTTACCTCCATAGTCTTCTCATCTATACCTTTTGCAATTCCTGGCATATTCTTTTCACCTATAAAGGTTGAGAATTGACACTTCTCATTTGAGAGTAGGATACCCTCTAATCTGTTATCATTTTTGATAGCTATACCTGCAGCCACATTTTTTTGAATCAGTCCATATATCTTGTCCTCTTTTAACTCTTTGCTATTGGTCAAATATATATAAGAGAAGTCATTTATCTTCTTATATGATAGAGTCTGTATATGGAGAATGTTTTCATTTATATCATATTTTTTTATCTTTGAGTTACTATATTGTTCCAATTTAGTTATACTCATTTTTTGACTATATAGATATTTTCTTAGAAGTATATTCTCTTTTTTTAGTCTCTCTATCGAGTCTGCTTGTTTTGTATATTTTTCCCATATGTCATACACTTGGTTGGTAATATTTAGATACCACTCTTTTACAGGAAGCGTAACAATAGAGAATGTCTCTTGAAATTTCTCCTCTTTTTGAAAAAGAGAGAGAGAAGCCAAAGAGAGTAGTATAATAAAAACTAGTTTTCTATTCATCATTTTTTATTCATCATAGGATGTATGTTGTAGTAAATCTATCTCTTCAAGTGCTTTACCTGTACCATTTGCTACAGCTAACAGAGGGTCTTCACAAACATAAACAGGTAATTTTACCATATTTGAAAGATATTTGTCTAGCCCCTTAATCAATGCACCACCACCTGTTAAAACAATACCATTTTCAACAATATCACCTGCTAAATCTGGTGGAGTATCCTCTAGTACCTGTTTGAGTGCCTCGGCAATCTCTCTGATTGGTCCTTTCATAGCCTCTCTCATATGTTCAGATGTAATCTCAACAGATGTAAGTAGACCTGTTACTTGGTCTCTACCTTTTACTTTTGTAGATAACTCCTCTTCAAGTTGAATAGCTGTACCTATCTTGATTTTTATCTCTTCGGCTACTCTATCCCCGATAAGAAGGTTAAAGTTCTTTTTCATATAGTCTATAATTGATTTATCTAGCATATCACCAGCGACTCTGATTGATTTACTCTGAACTAGCCCACCAAGTGAAGTAACACCAATCTCTGTTGTACCTCCCCCAATATCCACTACCAAGTTACCATTAGGCTCTTTTACAGGAATTCCTGCACCAATTGCTGCAGCCATTGGCTCCTCTATTAGATATACCTCTCTAGCTCCTGCACTCATTGCAGACTCTTTAACTGCTTTTCTCTCGACTTGTGTTAATCCATAAGGAACACATATAATAATTCTAGGAGAAAATAAACCCTTTCTATTATGTACTTTTTCTATAAAATAACGAATCATCATCTCTGTAACATTAAAATCGGCAATAACTCCATCTTTCATAGGTCTAATAGCTTTGATATTCCCAGGTGTTTTACCTACCATATCTTTTGCCTCTTGTCCTACGGCTAAAATATCCTCTCTTCCGTGTTTATCGTATTGAATTGCTACAACTGATGGCTCATTGATTGCAATCCCTCTACCTTTTACTAAAACTAATGTATTTGCTGTCCCTAAATCTATTGCTAAATCATTAGAAAACATACCTAAAACTTTTTTTAACATTTATCTCTCCTTCTCTTATGCTGACTTTGAATTTTTTATATATATTGGTTTAATACTACTGTTTTCAATGACATCTTCAGTAACAACAACCTCATACCCCTCTAACTCTGGAAGCTCATACATTATATCTAATAGTACCTCTTCCATTATTGAACGCAATCCCCTCGCACCTGTTTTTCGATTAATAGCTTTTTGTGCAATAGCTTTTAGTGCGTTATCATCAAATGATAGTAAAGCATTATCTATCTCAAATAATTTTTGATACTGTTTAACAATTGAGTTTTTAGGCTCAAGTAGTATTCGTACCATATCATCAAGTGTGATTGGTTCAAGTGTAGCTGTTACATGAAGTCTTCCAATTAACTCTGGAATAATTCCAAACTGAACTAAATCACTTGACTCAATAAGGTGCATCACTGATTCATTCTCTAATTTACTCCGTTTTGTTTGACCAAAACCTAGTTGATTAGCCCCTAACCTTCTCTGTATAATCTCCTCTACTCCATCAAATGCTCCACCACAGATAAATAGGATATTTGCTGTATCTATCTGTAAGAAGTCTTGATTTGGATGTTTTCTACCCCCTTTTGGTGGAATGTTTACAACTGAACCCTCTATAATTTTTAGAAGAGCCTGTTGTACCCCTTCACCTGATACATCTCTTGTAATTGAACGATTTTCACCCATTCTTGCTATTTTGTCCATCTCATCAATAAATATGATACCTCTTTGTGCCTTCTCTACATCACCATCAGCGGCTTGAAGTAGTTTGGTCAAGATATTTTCAACATCTTCACCTACATATCCAGCTTCTGTTAGATTAGTAGCATCAGAGATAGCGATAGGAACATCTAAAAATCGTGCAATTGTCTGTGCTAGTAGCGTTTTACCTGAACCTGTAGGCCCAATAAGCAGTATATTTGATTTATCTATATTTGTATCACTACTCGTACTGTTTTTAAAAATTCTCTTGTAGTGGTTATATACTGCAACGGAGAGTGTCTTTTTTGCGTTCTCTTGACCTATAACATAATCATCTAACATTCGATGAATCTCTTTTGGAATTA
>CAZSHP010000105.1:0-5641 GCA_964606545.1 uncultured Sulfurovum sp.
ATAAACTTCTCATCAATCTCTAGCCCTGCTGGTACTCCATCAACTATACACCCTAGAGCCTTTCCATGAGACTCACCAAATGTAGTTATAATGAATCTTTTTCCAAAACTATTCACTTTATTATAATCCTTGAAGTTTTTTTAAAGCAATCCCCGCTGCTTTCTGTTGAGCCTCTTTTTTGCTCCGTCCTATTGCAGAGGCTATGACTCTTCGTTGCAACTCTATAGAGATTTCAAACTCTTTTTTGTGGTCAGGTCCAAAGGAGCGAACCATTTTGTATGTTGGTGTCTCTCCAAATTTTGCTTGGGTAAGCTCTTGGAGTGTAGTTTTAAAATCTTTGGATAGAGAGTTTAGGTCTATAGACTCATAACCAGCCTCTATAAGTTTAACTGCTATATCTGCTGCTACATCTAAACCACTCTCCAAATATATAGCTCCAATAACTGCCTCAAATGCGTTTGATAGCAAAGAGGGTTTTGTTCTACCAGAGTTGTTCTCTTCTGCAGGTGATATGAGTAGACAATCACCTAGATTAATATCTCTCGCTAGTTTTGCAAAACCTCTCTCATTTACTAGTGAGGCACGAATCTTTGACAATAACCCCTCATTCTCTTTTGGAAATTTGTTGAAGAGATACTCTCCCACAATTAGGTCGAGTACAGCATCACCTAAGAACTCCAAACGCTCATTATTATAAGTCTTTTTATAACTTTTATGCGTGAGTGCTTCGGTGATGAGGTCATCTCTTTTGAATTTATAGTTTAAAGCTCTCTCTAATGCTTTAAATCTGCTCATATCTTTCCTTTTTTAATATTTTATAATCCTGTAATATCTGTTTTATCTTCATTTTACAAGATTTTTTTGTTAAAGCAGTGAGTAGCCACTGTAAGGTACTTTTTTTACAAGGCTAACTTTTACTAGTATGGAGTCTATAGCATAACATTTAGGACAGCGTTCAAAAGCTATAGGGAAATGTTGTTTACATCTACTACATCCATACTTGAAGTCCAAATCAACTTCTAAGTTGCCACCTCTTTGTGCAGCATTTATGGCATCAATAACAAATATACCACTCTTCAGTACTTCACCATTAGCCTCTAAAACTCCTTTTGCAATATATATGCTATTTAATATTTTACTTTTAGAGATTATATCAAAATTGAGGTTTGAAGAGGGTAAGAACCACATAATATCAAGTATCGAGTCAATTTTATCAATATCTAGTAACGCCCAAGCCTCTTTTGAGTCTAATTTAAAAAGCTCTTTTATAACTCTTCTATATGAGTATGAGTTATCTTTTGTAAATATTTTTAACTTTTCTACTCTCTCTTCTCTTTTGATATTTTTATCTTTTAATAGAGAGGATAACTCCAAATGTGTTTTTAGTAGAGTTGAATTTTCGCCTAGAATTTTTAATGGAGTTAGTGTCTGTTTAGCTTTGTCATACTCATATAGAAGCTCATATACAACCTCAATATAGTAGAGAGCCTCTCTATTTCTAGCATGTTTTTTGAGAATCTCCAAAAATAGAGACTCTGAACGTTTTAAGAAACCTGCCTTTAGATAGGTGATGCCTAGACCCTCTAGTAGGTGTTCTTTTTTTTGAAATGATGAGATATTGTCGATAAGATATAGATATATTCCAATAGATTTTTGGTACTCACCCTGTACACTAAATGTCTCTGCAAGTAGAGATAGAGGCGTAACCAAAGCCTCTTCAAAGGGCAACTTATCAATATCTAGTGTACACTCATCAGTATTTATTTTTCCTAAAAAATTTTTTAGGTTTTCGAGTTGCTTCTCCTCTTTGTAGTTTCCCATAAAAAAGGATGCCACAGCTACAACAAGTATGAGCAGTACTATTATCAAAATACTAAATAGTGGGTCATTATATGCTGGAAGAATTTTGTCCAAACTGTTGTTCCTTTTTTCTTTTATTTTAACATATTAGATATAATACTCTTATGATTGACAAGGCATCCGAAGAGAATCTCAAAAATAGCATTGATATTGTTGATATTATCTCTAACTATATAGAGATAAAAAAGGCAGGAGCTAATTTTAAAGCCAATTGTCCTTTTCATAGTGAGAAAACTCCGAGTTTTGTGGTTAGTCCTTCAAAGCAGATATATCACTGTTTCTCATGTGGAGTAGGTGGTGATGCTATACAGTTTGTCAAAGAGTATGAGAAGTTAAACTACCCAGAAGCACTAGAAAAAATAGCCTCTATAATGAACTTTTCACTAGATTACACAAAAGGAACTAGTGACCATAATGAGACTCGCAGGGTACTAGAGCAGGTTCAAGATTGGTACTCTAAAAACTTGGACTCAAATAGTGTTGCGAGAGAGTATATCAAAAATAGAGGTATAAATCAACAATCCATAGAGAGATTTGGTATAGGATTTGTAGGGCATTCATATGAGCTTATGAATTTCCTCTCTGCTAACTTTCTACCTCTTCCAAAAGCAGAAGAGGCAGGGGTTGTTGCACAGAGAGACAAGGGTGGATTTTACGCAAGACTAACAGAGAGAATCACTTTTCCAATCTACTCTCCTTCGGGTGCTATTGTTGGATTTGGTGGTAGAACAATTACAAATCATCCTGCAAAATATATCAACTCTCCTCAAACAAAACTATTTAATAAATCTCAGCTTCTATATGGCTACTCCAAAGCAAAAGAGCATATATATCGAAACAAGAAGCTAATAGTATGTGAGGGCTACCTAGATGTAATAATGTTTCATCAAGCAGGATTCCAAGAGGCAGTAGCCACATTAGGAACAGCTCTAACAGAGGAGCATCTACCAATACTTCGCAAAGGTGAACCCAAAATTATACTAGCCTATGATGGTGACAAAGCAGGAGTAGCCGCTGCACTAAAAGCATCTACCTTGTTGACAGAGAGTGGCTTTGATGGCTCTGTTGTTCTATTTCCAAATGGAGCAGACCCTGCTGATATGATTGCAGAGGGAAAAGTTCAAGAGGTAGCAAATCTACTCAGAGCCGAACAGCCTCTTATCCCTTTTGTGATAGAGATGTTGGCTAACTCATATGATTTGAAAAACCCTAGAGAGAAAGAGAGAGCTTTTTTTGCTATTAATAGTTACTTAAATAAATTAAGCCCTATTCTCCAAGAGTCATATATATCCTATTCTGCTACAATCTTAGGTATATCTCCTACAATTTTTACTCCGAATAGTTCTCACAAATTTAGTAATAAAAAAATAATAAAGAAAAAAAACAAAATCTCTTATGTCAAAGAGGATAATATAGTATTAAGTATCATTAAAACACTCTATGAGAAGAGAGAACTCATTGATGAGGTTATATCTGTAGTTGACTCATCTATGTTTGAGAATTATGCTGAACTATTTGACTCTGTAATAGAAAATAAAGAGAGTAGTTCTAGTTTAATGGCTCTTGTAATAGATGATAGGATAAGAGTTATGGAGGATGATGAGTTGAAAAATTCAATAAAAAATCTGCTTATTAAATATTACAAAGAGAGATTAAAAAAAATTCTTATAGATGACTCCCTGCCTATTATTGAAAAAAGTTTTTTTCTCCGTAAAATTAAGTTAGATATATTACCACGACTACAACAGGGTGAATTAGTAGTTTACAACAATATTTAGTTATTTTAATTTGTAACCATTTTGTAACCTTTTTCTAATATAATAACCAAATTTAAACAGAAATGGAGTATCAAAGGTATGAAAAAGGTTTTATTATCAGCAGTAGCAGTTGCTACTTTGACAACAACAGTAACAGCAGGTGAAGGGACAACAGTAAAATCAAAAGTTCCAGTTCTTAAATTCTCTGGAACACACTATTTGGGATTTGTTAACTCTGCACCAGAAGAGGGAGATGCTACTAACAAATTTGAAACAAGAAGAAATTATCTTCAAGTAAAAGCCTATTTCAAAGAGAATCCAAAAGATTATATGAGAATAACACTAGATACTCATGACCATGAGGGAGAATCAGGTGTGAGACTCAAATACGCTTATTTGTATCTTGATAGTGTTTTACCAAATACAGGTGTAGAGTTTGGACAGGCTCATAGACCTTGGATTGATTATGAGGAGCATAACGCATGGGCTTATCGCTCTATCTCAAAAGTCTTTGTAGAGGAGAGTAATGCAGGGCATCTAACCAACTCAGCAGATAGAGGTATCAATTTCAAAACAAAGCTAGACTACTTCTCTAGTGAACTAGGAGTTTTCAACGGAGAAGGATACCACAATGAAGAGGATGGAGAGAATCTAAGTGGTGAGTGGAGACTAACAGGACATATTTTAGGTACAGGAAAGAAAAAAGCCAAAAGCTCTTTGAGATATGCAAATATCTCATTTTTTGGTCAGCAGAACCAAGAGAGTAATAAACATAAAAATGAGGATTTAAATTGGTATGGTGTACATGCTGTCTATAATCAACCCGAATTTTTATTGTCTGCACAATATATAGATGTAACAGATGCCAATGATGCTTACAAGGGGAGTGGTTACTCTCTAAATGGTGAATATCGAGTAGCTCATAAGTGGAATCTGCTTGGAAAATATGACTATTTTGAGATGGATAGTGACTCTACAGAGAAAAAGAGAGCCTTAGCAGGTGTAGCTTATGAGTATAATCACAATGTTGAGTTTATATTAAACTATCTCAAAGAGGGTGGTAATGCTCTAAATAATGAAAAAACAAGAGATGCTGTTATGCTAACAGCAGAGGTTGAGTGGTAGATTAAATCAAAAGAACCTTTGGGTGGGCATAAATGCACCACCCTACAAACTTTTGATTAAAAAAAAGTGCAAATTACTTATGCAACATATCACAAAAGATAAAATATAACTATGAAAACTCAATCTATAGAAATCGTCATTATCGAAGATGAAGAGGATATACTAGAGCTAATAGAGTATCATCTTCAAAAAGCTGGTTATGATACTATGGGATTCTTATCAACTCAAAATGTAGAGCAGTTTTTAGAAGAGGAGAATCCTGCTCTAATGATAATAGATAGAAATCTACCAAGAGTAGAAGGCTCTGAGTTTGTAGAGTATCTTCGAGAGTCTGGATATACTCTTCCTGTAATTTTTCTGACAGCAAAAGATACCGATATTGATTTAGAAGAGGGCTTTGAGAGGGGTGGAGATGACTATATCACCAAACCTTTTAGACCCAGAGAGCTTATTTTGCGTATCAAAGCACTACTTAGGCGTTCAGGTGTAATCCTAGATAACAGAATCAAGTATCGTGATTTGAGCCTCGATATATCCAAACGAGAACTATATATAGAGAAAAAAAATATTGAATTAACCAATTTAGAGTTTAATCTACTATACACTTTTGTAAAAAATCCAAATACCATCCTAGATAGAGACCTTCTGCGTGATGAGGTTTGGGGTGGAGATAGTATCTCATTTAATGAAAAAACTATAAATGTAACTATCAATAGACTCAAAAAAAAGATAGACCCAAGAGGAGAAAAAAACTATTTTATCCCTGTTAGAGGAGTTGGATATAAGATGGTTTGAGATTTAAAATTTGATTTTGTTGGATTAACCTGACTCCACAGTAGACAACTCAAACCACTCCCGACACTTCCCAACATCTATAACCTTGCTCCCATATCCATTCC
>CAZSHP010000106.1:0-5618 GCA_964606545.1 uncultured Sulfurovum sp.
GTAAAAATGGCCATTATTGAAGGAGGTGTAGTAGGTTCAACTTCTGCTCTTTATCTAGGAAGATTAGGAGTAATACCTATCCACAATATCCATTATCAATATAAAAGAGAGCCTTTTTCAACATCCCCTCATCTCTATCTCCTCTCTGGTGGCTCAAATCATCCTCTGCTTCACACCCCTCTGTAACCTCTAATCCATCAAAATAGTCATAGAAACCATCTCTATTTGAGATTATAAAATTTACAAGATAATAGATATATTTACCATCTGTCCGACCCTCCATCCCTACAGGTTTTCCATGGGTTCTCTCACCTATAGTTATGACTTTTTCACCTAGATAGGGTTTCATTGAATTGATAACTAGCTCACTAGCACTAGCACTCCTTTTTGTTGTCAAAAAAATAATAGTATCTAAATCTATAGAGTTATTGTCTGTCTCAAAACGACCAGCTTGATTTTTGTGTTGCATATTGCTATTCCACTCTAGGAGAAACTGCACCTCATCATCTCTATCTCTAACAAGCTTATCTAGTAGTATCGAAGCTGTTATCACAGAGCCTCCACCATTGTATCTCAAATCTATAATGAGTTTTTTGATATTTTGCTCTTTGAAGTAGTCAAAAGCGTTATCAATCTCTGTCGTTGCTGTTGAGGTGAAGGAGTCAAAAAGCATATACCCTATAGTCTCATTATTCTCACTAGCGAGAGTTGATGCCTCTGTTACTCTAAATGTATACTCTTTGGACTCTATATCTATCTGTAGATTCTCATCACTACTTGCTCTATATATTTCAAATGAGCTAGTTACACCAATATCTAAACTAGCTTTTTGTATCTCCTCTACTGTTGCTTTTTTGCCATTTACAGTTAATATCACATCACCTCTCTTTAGACCAGCCCTATACGCAGGAGAATCTATTCTAGTAAAAAATACCACTCTCTCTTTTGTATTATTTGCTGAGTATGAGAATCCAAAACCACCAGATGTTTGATTTAAAAAGTTATCATTCTCCTCTTTTGTCATTACCATACTCCACCTATCTATAGGTTTGTATTTTAAGTCATCTATCATCTCTTGGGGAGTATTATATTTTTGATAGTTAACCTCTTTAGATATATTGTCTGCCCAAAAGTACTCTTTTAGAAATAGGTTATGCAGATAGGATTGAAAAGAGCTAGAGGAGGAGTGATTATCTCCACATCCAATAGATATAATAGATATGATTACTAATAGTATATATCTCAAACTAGACTACTCATATGATAAAAAATCTCTTTATATAGATTAAGCATGTTTTTTCCTTAAAAAAATATTAGGGATATTTTATCATTATTTTCATTTTGAATTGATTTTCTTGAATTTTGAGCTAAAAAAAGATATGATTCCACTATGTTGAAAATTCAAAATACTCTCTTTACCCTAACTACTCTTCTCTATTTAGTATCTATATGGACAATCTTTGCAACAGCAAATCTAACAGGATATAGCCACCTTTTGCTCAAAATGACACAGGAGAATGGATTCTTTGAGACATCTAGTGTGGTTTGGCTCTTTTTTATCTTTATATATGGTATCTATACTCTCATCAAATATAAAAATAGATTGAGTCGATATGCTACCATTGCTATAGGGGTGTTTGCTATATTTGCCTTTTTAGGGGCGATGGAGGAGATAAGTTGGGGTCAACAACTTTTTCATTTTAGCTCTACTGATTATTTTATGAAACACAATCTACAACAAGAGACCAATCTTCATAACCTAATAGATGCCAATCTATTTAGCTCAATTATCTACTCTAATATCTATATCTTTTGTCTCTATATACCTCTACTTGTTAAACTCTTTCCTACTCTAATAGAGAGATTTAAACTGTTAGAGTATTTTGATATTAATCCACATGCTATTTTAGTAGTTCTCTTCTCTTCAGCTTTTCAGAAGTACTTCTACAATGATATAGGTGTTATAACAGATATGGTAACCCATATTGTCGCATTGGCTCTATTTGGATATTTTCTTTTTCTCTATAGAGGGGATAGATGGCTCAATATTCACTTTGGTCTAGTTCTTCTAACCACAGTAGTTGCTATTAGCTCATATAGAGTTTTTGATTTTTTCAATGCACAGTATGAGATACGAGAGTCATTTGTAGTTTTAGCCTCACTACTGATATATATAGAGTTGATTAAAAAAGAGAAACTTAAGGTATAAAAAGTTAATATAAAATAGAAAAAAACAAAATTTTGTAGAAAAGAGGGGAAAAATGCCTTTTTATATAGCTATATTGACACTATTTTTTCTATATGGTTGTAGTGGTCGCACTATAATTATAGAAAAAGAGAAAAAAACATTTGTAGAGAAACCAGTAGTAGCTGAAAAAATGATATATGAGGAGATTGCTGTAAAAAGAGAGCCGTTTACTCCTATAGAGTTTAGAGAGATTATGAAAGGGTTAGATGATAAACTATTTATAGAACTAGATAGTAAACTATTTAAAGGGAGAGATTGGTTAGAGTACAAGCATGTAAAAAAGACATTAAAAAGTTTAATGGATGATAGCAGAAGGCTCAAAGAGTTCGAGGTGATAAGAGATAATGAAGAGGCTATGGGATTATTAAAAAAGCTAATAACCTATGAATATATGCTCGATGAAGTTGTAAAAAATGAAAAATTTGACTATATAAAACCAGCTTTTGATAGAGTCGTAGAGAGTTGTAATAGCTGTCATAATATTATGATATAGGAGATATAGATGCAAAGAGTAGCATGGATAAGTGATGATATATATCTAAAACACGATACAGGAGCAGGACATCCTGAGTCTATAGAGAGACTAAGAAGTATAAACCAAAAGATAGAGACGATAAAAGATAGACTCATAGAGGTAACACCTAGATTTGCAACTGTTGATGAGGTGGAGATGATACACTACAATACTCTAATAGAAGATGTAGAACACAAAAGCCAAACAGAGACACCGATGGATTTAGATACGATACTATCTCAATTCTCCTACCAATCAGCACTCAAAGCAGTAGGGGCAGGATTAGTCGCTATAGATGGAATCAAAGATAATAAATTTGATAGAGCATTTTGTGCTGTTAGACCCCCTGGACATCATGCTACTCCTACTAAATCTATGGGTTTTTGTCTATTTAACAATGTCGCAATCACTGCAAAATACGCCCAAAAGCAGGGTTATAAAAAGGTAATGATAGTAGATTTTGATGTACATCATGGCAATGGAACAGAGGATGCTTTCTATGATGATGATACAGTCTACTACTTTAGTACTCATCAAGCCTTCGCCTACCCTGGAACAGGTGCAGAGTCTGATAGAGGACGGGATAGAGGAGTGGGTTATACATCAAATCACCCTCTTATGCCAGATAGTGGTGATAGAGAGATATTAGAGATATACCAAGAGGATTTACAGAAATCATATGAGTTTTTTCAACCCGATATAGTTTTAGTCTCAGCAGGATATGACCTACATGAGAGCGACCCTCTAGCACAGTTACATGTCACTACAGAGGGTATTAATCAGATGGTTAGAGAGATTTTAGACCTCGGCGATAAACCCGTTGTTTTTATGTTAGAGGGTGGATACTCTGTGACTGATTTGGGGTGGAATGTTCTCAATACTGTTGTAACAATGTTGAGATAGACTCCACTATTAGAATCATTATTAAATTTCTCATATCTATGAGTTAATACTCTATCTCTATTTCAGACATTTTAACTGCCTTGTTCATCTCTGCTAAAAGTATAGTATTCTCCTCTATTATACTCTTTAACTCTTTTTTATTAGGTTTTGGCTTATCATATAGTGGTTTAAGCTTTTTCCATATACCATCAACTATAGCTAACTGCTTCTTTATCTTTTTATTTGTGGGTTTGACAATTGATTGGGTTTTATCACCATTGATTAGAGCATTCAGCGAGTCATCAAAAAGCTTAATACTCTTTTTTAATTTTGCACTATACTCTCCCTCTCCTTTTGCAATAAGAAGCTTCTCTTTGGTCATCTTCTGTGTCAACATTCTCTCTCTACCTGCCACATTCACAACATGAAGTCTCGCTTTATCCAAATAGTTAGTAGCTCTATTAGATTTTTCATATCTCTTTACCAACTCATTTGATATTTTTAGAAGATGCTCATTTTTGCTTACTATATATTTCAAAGCCTCTCCATCTTTATCTTTCCCTTCAGAGATAAGTTTTACCCTCTCATAAAAAGGTCTCCACTCCTTCTCAATCACAGCAATCTGCTCTTTTATCTCTCTGTTATTCGAAGGGATACAACCCATCTCTGCATCACCATCTCTAAAAGCCTTGAGGGTCTGATTATAAAGATTCGAAAACTTTATCAATTTTTTTCTATTCTCTTTTTTGCCAATATTTGAAGAGACAAGGATAGCCAATTTAGTAATTCTCTGTGTCAACATTCTCTGTCTACCTGATAGGTTTACTCTCTTCTTCAAAATATTACTTTTACTCATAAAACTACTAATTAGTGATGCAAATTTTGCTCTCTGTTTTTGACGATTAATAGATTGAGTATAGATAAATACACCTTTGTTCATCTCTACTAAGATTTTATCCAAACCATCTATAGCCTCTTTCATATCTTTGCCATTAACAGCCTTTTTTAATATAGGTTGATGCTCTCTCCATAGCTTATCTACCACTTTTAGTTGTGATGTTATTTTAGGTAATTTGGTTCCCTCAAGATTAAGTATTTTAGAACCATACAGAAGACCTTTTAATATATCACTAAATAGTTTTTGAGATTTTTTAAAATCAGAAATATACTCTTTTTTCTTAACATTATTAGAAGCAAATAGAAGAGCTTTTCCCATTTTTTGTGTTAACATTCTCTGTTTACCAGCAAGATTAATATCATTTGCCAAAGCAAACCTATTCTCACCTTTATTTGATGAAGCATAAAGTCCAACAGCTTTGTTCATCTCTTTTAAGAGAGTTATATTACTTCTCTCTAACATATCATAGCTACTATTGTCTGCTTTACCTGATATTATCTCTTTGACCTCTTTATAAAAGGGCTTCCATAAGGCTTCCACTTTTTTTAGTTGCTCCTCTATCTCACTATTTTTAATAGCTACAAGTCCCAATGATTCATCCCCTACCATTAGACCTTTTAGTGTTTTATCAAAGAGTTGGCTACTTTTTGTCAACTTCTCTATATTTAGTTTTTTGTCAATATCTGAACGAATTAAAAATGACTCTTTTGTCATTTTCTGTGTAAGCATCCTCTGTTTCCCCGATAAGTTGATGCTTATTGCTAACTCTTTATCCGACAGAGCAGAGAGCGAAGTGGTAAATAGCAGTAAAATAGCTAAAAGTGTTGTTATATGTTTCATAATAATTAATCCTCCAAATTAATGTAATATATTCAAGTATACAACAAATCACTTTTTACTATATTTAAATATTTTGAGTAGGAGAGTCAAAAGAAATAGAAATGAGATATTTCAATAAAAACAGAAAAATTTTTGTTAGATGATATTTTTTTTGAATAAGAGGATAGATTAACACCCCCTTCAGATACCTGCGGCACTCAACAAAGATAGGTGGGCTGCTATGTTCCCATCCTGAC
>CAZSHP010000107.1:0-5575 GCA_964606545.1 uncultured Sulfurovum sp.
CAGAGAGACTTCCTGAGATGAGAAATGAGATAGCTACAGCAATTCAGACAAAAGTAGCCCAAAAGATAGAGTCTCTTGGTGATAGACCTGTTTCACTCTCTTCTGTAGAGCTTAGAAATATTGTTCTCCCTGCTAAGATTCGAGAGAAAATTGAACAACTTCAGGCAGAGAAGCAGAATGTAAATATCGCAGAACAGCAAAAAGAGAAAGCCAAACAGGATGCTCAAAGAAACGCAGAGATTGCAAAGGGTGAAGCAGAGAGAAATAGAATTGTAGCACAGGGTCAAGCAGATAAGATTAGAATCGAAGCAGAAGAACAAGCAAAAGCGAATAATCTAATCTCTGCATCACTAACTATTGAACTACTACAGTTAGAGCAGATTAAGACACAGATGAAATTCAACGAAGCACTAAAAGTAAATAGAGATGCTCAAATTTTCCTAACCCCTGGTGGAGCAGTACCCAATATTTGGGTAGATGCAAAAGGCAAAGAGCAGAGAGCCATATCAGCACAACAATAGTATACATATTCATACCTCGTTCCACCTCTCCCGAGGTGGAATGCATACAGAGCTATAAAATGATAATAGACTCTGACTAAACTTTAAACTCCCTATGCATTCCACCTCAGAGAGGATGGAACGAAAAGCATATAAATAAAAAGGAATCCCCCACAATGCAAATAAATTGGCAAAAAAACCCCCTAATTCCAGCAATAGCCCAAGATTTCGAGACAGGACAAGTTCTAATGTTGGCATATATGAATGAAGAGGCTTATAATCTAACACTAAAAACAGGCTACGCTCACTACTACAGCAGAAGCCGTCAACGACTATGGAAAAAAGGCGAAAGCTCAAACCATACCCAAGAGATACGAGATATACTATTAGATTGTGATGCAGATACAGTTGTATTAAAAATCAAACAGAATGGTGTAGCTTGTCACACAGGAACAAAGAGCTGTTTCTTCAGCTCTGTACTCCAAGAGAGAAGAGTATTAGAGCAGGAGATTGACACAGATAGTATCTATGGAGTAGTTGATACACTATATCACACTATATTGGAGAGAAAGAGTTCGGGAGATAGTAAAAGCTCATGGACAAAGAGACTCTTGGATGACAAAGAGTTGATGTTGTCAAAGATAAGAGAGGAGGCAGATGAGGTCTGTGTAGCTATAGATAGTGAGTCAGATGAGCAGGTTATCTATGAGGGAGCTGATTTACTATATCATACTCTTGTAGGGTTAGGGTATAGAGATATTACTCCTGATAGAGTTAGACAAGAGCTAGAGAAGAGATTTGGAACATCAGGAGTGGAAGAGAAAGAGAGTCGTTAGATGTTAACAAAGTTTATAGCTACTGCTACTATATTGATACTATTTATAGGATGTACAGGGAAACAGCTAGTTAAAAAAGAGAACCAAGAGAGTGCATTTATCGTTATCAAAACAGCAAAAATGAGATATGCTGATATGGGTTTTATCTACAAAGGTGACTCTTTTGTAAAGGTTGAGATATACGCTATGGGGCAACCTCTAGTTAGTTTGGATATTAATCCTGTAAATGTTTGTATGTCAACATTTGAGTGTATGGAGAAAAAAGACTTTAATGAAAAAATGCTTTCTGCTAACTATCCTGATACTCTGCTTGAAAATATCTTTAAGGGTGAACCTATATTTAATAGAGAAGGTATAGAGAACAACTCTACTGGATTCATTCAAAAATTAAAAAAAGATGATAAATATGATATAACTTATTCTGTTATAAGTAGAAAAAGAGTTTTTCGTGATAAAATAAATAAAATAGTTATAAAAGTGAGAAAGCCATGAAATTTGTAGGTGCGCATGTTAGTGCAAGTGGTGGTGTAGATAACGCTCCACTCAATGCAATAAAGATAGGAGCAAAGGCTTTTGCTATGTTTACTAAAAATCAGAGACAATGGGTTGCTAAACCTCTTACTGATAAGGTAATAGAGAGTTTTAAATCTAATCTCAAAAAATCAGGTATAGAGCCTAAACATGTACTTCCTCACGATAGCTACCTCATTAATCTTGGAAATCCTGATATAGTCAAACTAGAAAAATCGAGAGAGGCTTTTATAGATGAGCTGATTCGTTGTGACCAATTGGGATTGAAGCTACTCAACTTCCACCCTGGAAGTCACTTGGTCAAAGTAGGCAAAAGAGACCCTCAATATGCTGATAAGATTATGGAAGCAGAGCTAAACTGTTTGGATTTGATAGCAGAGTCGATGAATCTAGCTATAGAAGCTACTAAAGATTTGGATGTAAAATTGGTCATAGAGAATACAGCAGGACAGGGTACAAATCTAGGATATAAGTTTGAGCATCTAGGACACCTGATTGAAAAAGTAGAGGATAAGAGCAGAGTAGGGGTCTGTCTCGATACCTGTCACACCTTTACCTCGGGTTATGATTTGCGAACACGAGAGGCGTATGATGAGACAATGGATGAGTTTGAGAGAGTTGTAGGGTTTGAGTATCTCTGTGGTATGCACATCAATGACTCCAAACCAAAGCTTGGTAGCCGAGTAGATAGACACCACTCACTTGGAGAGGGTGAAATTGGTTGGGATGCCTTTAGATTTATTATGAATGATAAGCGAATGGATGATATTCCATTGGTGTTGGAGACTATCAATTCTGATATTTGGGAACAAGAGATAAAAGCACTATATAACTTAATAGAGGAGGTGTAATTGATTAGAATAGAGGTAATAGGTTCGTAGGGTGCGTTCACCAATGCACCAAAAAAAATAGTGCATTAACAGATGCACCTCATTTGCATAAAGGAGAAAAGATGAAAAACATAGTAAAAACAATAGCAGTTGTAACCCCACTACTCTTTATAGGTTGTGGTGATGGTTTAGATAATCCACAAGAGAGTGTAAAAGGTGGAGAGCTAGTAGTTAACTTCTCTGCACAAACGATAAAAAAAGCACTTATAGCTAAAGGTAAAGCTACAGAGTCTACAACTGTATTTGGATATAAAGCATACAAAGTTCCCTATACTACTACAGATGAAGATGGTTTAGAGGTGAAAGTATCAGGTCTTTTTGTAATTCCAACAGGTATGCCCTCTACTGTTAATCAATTGGGTTTATCCATGGTTAGTAATGACCATGGGACAATATTTGCAAATCTTGATGCCCCTTCTGTTAGAGCAAAAACTTATGGTACTCCAGATGATATTGTTACTCTGTTGACCTCTTTGGGAGGATTTGCAACTTTAGAGCCTGATTATATCGGTTTTGGTGACTCCAATAATCACTACCATCCATTTATATTAAAAAAATCTCTTGCCACATCTACTGTTGATTTTATTAAAGCTGTAAAACTATTTGCATCTAATAATAACATCAAGCTAAATGAGCAACTCTTTATTACAGGTTATAGTGAGGGTGGATATGCGGCAATGGCAACACTCCAAAAGATAGAGGAGGATGGAGAGTTGAGTGTAGCTATGGCTGCACCTATGGCAGGACCTTATGATGTTAATGTTACTGCGTTTGGTATCTTCTCTAAACCAGAGTTGAGTGTTCCCTCATTTATGGCAAATTTGGGATATGCTTATGGAAAAGCCTATGATAAAAAACTATCAAATATTATAAATGAGCATTATGCTTCTAAATTATCTACTCTATTTGATGGCTCAATTGCTAGGGATTTAATAGATCCTGAGTTGACTACTAAGACAACAGGAGAAGATGGTCTATTTAATCAAACATTTATAAACAGTTTTTTTGCTGATTCAAAACATTGGTTTAGAGAAGCAATAGTAGAGAACTCTGTTCATGCTTGGGCTCCTAAGACAGCTGTTAGATTGGTACATTGTAAGAGTGATGATGTTATCCCTTTTGGTATCTCAATGATAACCATGGGGACAATGAATGCTATGGGTGCAGAGGATGTATCTATTGTTCCTGTTGAACAAGTTCTTGGGTTACCTGAGACTATTGGACATGGTGGGTGTGAATTACCAGCCTATCAAGTAGCAACAAAGATGTTTTCTGATGTCAGAAAATCAACCATAGGGTATTAGGAGGAGATGACAATGAAAAAGATAATAACACTAAGCATAATAACAAGCTCTTTTGTTCTAGCAGGTGCATATAAAGTACCAGAACAATCACTAAACTCTATGGCACTAGGTGCAGCGTATGTAGCTCATACTAATGGTGCAGATACAGCCTATTTTAACCCTGCTAATATGTCATTTCTAAAAGATTCACAATTTATGGAGGTTGGTTTAACTTGGGTTCATCTATCAAGTAATAGGTTTGAGGGTCAACAGGCTTTTTCAGCTACAGAGGCATATCCTGCTAATGGAGGTTCAAAGTGTGAAGATTTACAACTACCCTATATGCACTTCGTCTCTGCTCCTCTTGATAATGATCTACGATGGGGTGTGAGTTTGACAGTTCCAGGTGGACTTACCAAGAGATGGGATAGTGCCTATCAAAAACTATCAGCAGAGGAGTTCTCTCTAAAAGTTATTGAGTTAAATCCAGTAGTATCATATAGAGCTATGGATAATCTATCTTTTGGTGGAGGTCTTAGAGTTATCTACTCAGAAGGAACAGTATATAGTGATGGGGATAAGACCAATAAACCTATCAAAAGGGAGATGGAGGGTGATACTATAGAGTATGGATATAATCTAGCCATGACCTATAGACCAACCTCTACTATCAATACAGCTATAACATATCGCTCAAATATTGACCTAAAAGAGGATGGAGATGCTAATCTATATATCGATGATATGGGTCATCAATATAGTGCAGATGTAACTGTTCCTCTCCCTGCTGCACTCAACTTGTCAATAAGTAACACTTGGGCAGATAGATATACACTAGAGTTAAACTATGAGAGAACCTATTGGTCTACATATGAGGATTTGGATTTTAATTATGGTTCTCCTATTCAACCCTCTTCGTTAGTTCCTATTTTTGACAAAGCAAAAGTCAAAGATTGGCAAGATACAAATACCTATAGATTGGGTGCAACTATTGATTTTGACAATATCACTCTAATGATGGCATACTCCAAAGATGAGACACCTATTCCAAAAGAGTATCTAAGCTATGAACTTCCTGATACTGACGCTAATATATACTCTATTGGTCTACGATTTGATACAACCAAAAATCTCTCTTGGGGTTTTGCATTCTTACATGATGACAAAGAGAGTGTAACACTAAAAGCAGGTGAGAACAAAAATGGAATCATGGGTAAATTCTCTGGAGGTGGTGCTGATTTATTTACAGCAGGATTGAGTTATGAATTTTAAATAAAAAGAGAAAATAATAGTGAAACCTTTTGATAAAAATAAGTTAATTTTGGACTTAGAAATTGCTCTTTATTTCAATAAAATCAAATTATCCACTTATTATACTAATTTATCAAAAAATATGTAACAAAATTGTCTGTTTGTACCTAGAGAGAAAAAAGAAAACTTAAAAAGTTGTACGAAGCCTACAAAATAGGCATTTGAAACCATTTTTATATTTAATATGGCAGAGAGGAAGGGATTATAAAAGATTCATTTCCTCA
>CAZSHP010000108.1:0-5512 GCA_964606545.1 uncultured Sulfurovum sp.
GGTTTTCATCCATGTTACAGGAGTTCGAGTCTCCTAGGGGTCACCACTAAATTAGTATCCTTCTATTTTTTACTATTAGACTCTTATAACCACTTTAATATAGCTATTATTATATAAAATTTCAAAATCTTAAAAAATATATCTTAAACTATAAAAATTATATATTGTTATGCTAAAATTCTACTTAAAAAATAATTAAGGAAAAATCGTGAATCAATTTGAACAAGATAGTTTAGATTATCATATCAAAGGTAAAACAGGTACATTAATTACAAAAGCCTGTAAAACACAAAAAGAGCTATCTATGGCCTATACTCCAGGTGTTGCATATCCCTGTTTAGAGATAGCAAAAGATCCATCTCTAGCATACAAATACACAAACAAAGGAAATACTGTAGCTGTTATCTCAGATGGTACAGCTGTTCTTGGTCTAGGAAATATTGGTGGATTAGCAGGAAAACCTGTAATGGAGGGAAAAGCTGTTCTATTTAAGACATTTGCCAATGTAGACGCTGTTGATGTTATTTTGAATGTGCATGGGGTTGATGAGATTGTAGATGTATGTGCTGCTATCTCTGATACCTATGGGGGTATCAATCTTGAAGATATAGCCGCCCCTCAATGTTTTGAGATAGAGAGAAAACTCCAAGAGAGATTGGATATTCCTGTATTTCATGATGACCAACACGGTACGGCTATTATCACATCAGCAGGTCTTCTAAATGCTTTAGAGTTGGCAAATAAAAAGATAGATGAGATAAAAGTAGTAATTATAGGTGCAGGTGCAGCTGGAACAGCTAGTGCAAAAATGTATCGAAATCTAGGTGTTAAACATATCGTGATGATAGACTCAAAAGGTGTAATCCATACAGGAAGAGATGATTTGAACAAGTATAAACAGGAGTTTGCAATAGAGACTACAGATAGAACAGTAGAGGATGCACTAAAGGGTGCTGATATGCTCCTAGGTCTCTCTCGCCCCGGTGTTGTCTCTCAAGATATGGTCAAGACTATGGCAAAAGATGCGATTATATTCGCATGTGCTAACCCTGTACCTGAAATAACCCCTGATTTGGTAGAGGAGGTTCGCCCTGATATTATCTGTGGAACTGGACGGAGTGACTATCCAAATCAAGTCAACAATGTATTAGGTTTCCCGTTTATATTTAGAGGTGCTTTGGATGTAGGAGCGAGAAAAATTACAGAAAATATGAAGAGGGCAGCAGCACAAGCACTAGCTAATTTGGCAAAAGAGCCTGTCCCTTATTATGTAAAAGCAGCATATAATGACCCTGATTTAAAATTTGGACGAAAACATATTATCCCTAAACCATTCTCAAAAGAGGCTCTAGTATGGGTAGCATCTGCTGTAGCACAGGCTGCATTCAAGGATGGAGTAACTGATATGAAAAAGTGTGAATTAGAGGGATACCAAGAGAGACTTAGGGAGATGATTTATCATGATAGTAAAAAAGACTCCTCTCTATCAAAGCGTTGATATGAGGTTTAAAAACTTATCAAAATATCCAAACTGTACTCACATAATTACACAAAAGGATAACTCGCAAGAGTGTGGATTCTCATTGGCACTACATACCAATGAGAATCCCAAAAGTATTCTAAAAAATAGAGAAGCTATTCAACAAAAACTTCCAAATAGAGAGTTTATAGTAGCTGATCAGACACATAGCGACCACATCCAAATTATCAAAACTTCACATGAACAAGGTTGGAGAGAGTTATCAACAGCGATAGAGGATTGTGATGCACTCATTACCGACCAAAAGGGTATTATGCTAACTATTCTCACGGCTGATTGTGTTCCTATTTTGCTCTTTGACCCTAAAAGAGAGATAGTCTCTGCTGTCCATGCAGGATGGAATGGAACTTACAAAAAGATTCTCTACAAAACTGTAAAAAAGATGATAGATGAGTTTGATTGCAACCCCAAAAATATAATAGCAGGTATAGCACCCTCTATTAGTAGATGCTGTTACGAGGTGGGAGAGGATGTAGCTAGATACTTTTTTGATGATGAGTTGGCTTTTGATATAGTAGGAGATAAGTATATGCTAGATTTGCCATATATAAACCAACAGCAATTACTCCAAGCTGGTTTAAATCCTAAGAGTATCGAACTATCAAATATCTGTACTGCTTGTGAGGTAGAGAACTACTTCTCTTATCGAAAAGAGAATGGGTGTAGTGGACGATTTATGAGCATGATAGGATTGAGCATATAAATCAAAATAGTTATTATATTTAGAGAGAGAACTCTATGATAATCTCATCAGATTCCAAAAAACATACTCATAGTTTTTTCCTTTTTGATGCTCATCAAATAGTTTTCTTAGATAGGTTTTATTAAATCTATCATCAAGAGACTCTATTTTGTCTTGGAGTATCTCTCTCATCTCACCTCTAAACCACTCTTTGAGGGGAACAGCAAAACCCATTTTGGGTCTATCTATAAGCTCTCTTGGAATCTGTTTGTATAAAATCTCTTTTAGGATAGATTTTGCTCCATTTTTTAGCTTTATATCTGTAGGCAAAGAGTATGCAAACTCTACTATACGATGGTCTAATAGGGGAACTCTAGCTTCTAGTGAGTATCTCATACTAGCTCTATCTACTTTTGTCAATATATCATCTGGTAGATACCTATAGAAGTCTATCTTTGAGAAGTTATCAAATGAGTCATTGGGATTAAACTCCTCTATCTCCTGAAATGCCATATAGGTTGACTCACTAAAACTATCTCGCACAAACTCTCTACTAAAGAGGCTCTCCATCTCCCAAGGTTTGGTATATGAGGCGATAACAGAATATAGATTCTCTTTGGTTAGGTGTTGTATAGGGTATGCTATCTTCTCTAATCTATCCTGTTTAGATAATCTACCCATAGAGGAGAGCATATCTCGTGAGAGTTGTGGTAGTTTTCTAAATAGATTGTAGTACTTATCTGTAAAAAAATATCTATCATAACCCAAAAATAGCTCATCACCACCATCACCAGAGAGGGCTACAGTTACATGCTCTTTTGTAAATTTGGAGAGAAGCATAGTAGGCAAAGCAGAGGCATCACCAAACGGCTCATCATAATATCTATCCATATCATCCATGAGAGCAATAACATCATCTACTCCAAATATATACTCATAATGGTCACTTCCAATATGTTTTGCTACCTCTTTTGCAAATCCTGCCTCATTATAGTTTTTATCCTCGAAACCTATTGTAAATGTCTTGATTTGTTGCTTGGTGCTTTGTTGCATAATACTACTCACAAGTGAGCTATCTATACCACCACTTAGAAAACTTCCCACCTCCAAATCAGATAGAAGTCTATAGTTAACAGAGCTTCGTATCAACCTTTCGCTCTCCTCTACAGCTTCACTATAGGAGATTTTTATCTTGGAGTTAGGGAGAGACCAATATCTCTTTTTTTGGATATTCTCTCCATCAAATATAAGTAAGTGACCAGCTTCTAGTTTATATATATCTTTATAAAAACTATTATTAGATAAGGTATATCCAAAACCCATGAATTGAATCAACGCCTTGTTACTCTCTTCTATCTTTAGATGAGATAGAAAACCCTTTAACTCACTAGCAAAAGCAAACTCACCCTCTTGATATGTCCAATAGAGTGGTTTTATACCTACTCTATCTCTAATGAGATATAGCCTCTGCTCCTCTTTGTCAAAAAGAGCTATAGCAAACATTCCAATAAGTTTTGATATGGTCTCCTCTATACCAAGTTTGGAAAATAATACAATTAGTGTCTCTGTATCTGAGTGAGTCAGCCATGGGTAGTTACATACTCTTCTTAGCTCCATGTGGTTATATATCTCACCATTAAAAACTATAGAGAAGCGTTGACTCTCCATCGGTTGATTGGCAAATATATCCAAATCTTGAATAGCTAGACGATTATGTGCCAAAAATAGTCTCTCTCCTCTAAAATGATACTCTCTAACAGCTCCATTATCTGGACCTCTATGAGAGAGAGTCCTATTTAGTTCTGCTATCTCGTCAATAGACTGCCTTGTGTTATAGTAACCCATAATGCTACACATATATTCTGCTCCAAATTAAATAAGTATTGAAATTATACAACTACTTCTTTTAAGTAAACTTTAATCAAGCTAGTGATAAAATGTTAATATTTATTTTATTATACTATAAAAACAGGGAGATTCAAAATGATAAATCTAATAATAGGCAAAAATTCCAACTTATCAAAACTACTTCACAAAAATATTGAACATGCAGAGCTAATATCCTCACAGAGTATAGAGAGAGAGCTAGATGATTTAAATCTAAATAAATACAAGACAATAAATATTATATTTAATAATTTTCAAGTATCTACAAAATTGAATGATTTATCCTCTCCGAGTGACTATATATCTCGCTCTATTATGACAACAGCTAGAGTCTTAGAGTATATCAAAAAAGATAACTTAACTATCAATAAAATCATATACTCTAGCTCATCAGCTGTATATGGTAACAACGAGTTATGTCACGAATCAGACCCTCTGCAACCTCTAAGTCTACACTCTTCATTAAAGATTGCAAATGAGAAGCTTATAGAGAACTTTTCCAATGAGAACAAGATAGACTATACTATCACTAGAATATTTAATATGTATGGAGGGGATGACCACTTCTCTATAATCTCAAAGATAAAAAACTCCTATTTAAATAATGAGACTCTAAATATCTTTAATAATGGAAAAGCAACGAGAGATTTTATACATATACATGATGTAGTAGAGGTATATAAAAGATTGTTAGATTACAAGGTAAATGCCACGGTCCTAAATCTTGGTAGAGGGATAGAGATGTCCGTAGCTGAGCTATTATCCTTCTTAGAAACAAATGGTATAGTAGTAAAGACAAATAGTAGAGCTAGAAATGAGCTAAAGACCTCTACGGCTGATACATCCAAGCTACTATCTATAATGGGTGAGATGGAGTTTATAAAGATAAAGGATTTCCTATTGGAAAAGATACTCCATACAAAATCCCTACTATCCAAATAAATTGGCAAAATAGCGAAAATTTATAGCTAAATTTTCGTATATATTGCCCCTGATATTTTAGTGGTGAGATTTCAAAATAAGAACTGTCATTCTAATATTGATAGCAACAAATCTATATAGTTGATAGATTACGCAAGTTCTCAAAAATTTCTGTGTTCCTAGTGGAATCATTGTCGCAAATTGCGAAGTGTATGGTACGATATGCTGTAGATGTTTAGATGCCATTTTTTCTCCTTGTTATATTTGTATTTATTATAAAAATAGGTTACCCAAGAGGGGTAACTATAGGGCTATTTACTATTCAGGAATTAGTGTCCAACCTGGTCTAAGCTTAGCTTTCCATATAAATAGATGATGTAGTATATGCTTGACCCAGTGTGCAGCAAGACCTAACTCACCTGTGGTTTGCTTCATATCTCTACCCACCCCTGGGTACTTCTCAAAATCAGGCACTATAGGAT
>CAZSHP010000109.1:0-5485 GCA_964606545.1 uncultured Sulfurovum sp.
TTTAGATAGTAATCAGACAGAGGATTCAAATGTTACTATTTCGGACACTAATCAGACAGAAGAGTCCAATACCACTATTAATGAGAATAACCAAACAGTAACATATTGTGACGAAACAGTAGATGAGGAGAATCAAACTAACAATATAGCTTATGATAATTTGACAGATAAAATAGAAAAGATAGAACGAGTCATAAAAATCTCTCAAGTAAATCTAACTGTTTTAGAGAAGACAATGCCTAAGATTATGACTACCTGTAGTAACATAGATTTCAATATAACATGTCCTCCATTTAAGGAAGGAGAACTCTCTGTAGTTATGGATAATGAGACAAGAGTTCAAGTTTCATCAATTATTGATGAGAATAATATAACCTTTCCTGACATAAATGAGAGTGGAGTCTCTCTAGGAGAGGTTATTTATAAAAGATATAGTGATGATACTCTATATCAGTTTGGATTGAGTCATGAGATGAGTGCAAAAGAGACCAATAGTAGTAAAAAGGAGCTATATCTATTTAAGTGGTCTAATAGCAACGAGGATACACTAACTCAATATAGTTACGAAGATAATATAACCATCTCAAGAGTATCTATACACTACTTAACAGGAGAGGATGAGAAGGAGCTTATGCATGTTACCTTTCTTGAAAATAACACTCTTTTAGGAAAAAAAGAGATAATGAATTTGACACTTGTAAAAAAAGGAGATGAGAATGGTTCATTTACTATAACCTCAAATAGTATAGAGGAGTTTAGGGATGGCAATGAGACTAATACGAGTAGATTCTCATCAAATGGAGATATATCAAAAGACTCCTCTCTTCTACTATTTTCAGGTAGTGTATCAAGTGAAAATAACATTACAGATGAGGAGATGACAAAAACCATACAAGATAATAGAGTAAGATGTAATGTTCCAAATGATGAAGAGTCAAATATTGAACTATATGAACTAAATATTACAGATAGCAGTTTAGAAAATGGAGAGTATCTTCTATTTCCACCAAATACAGCAGTTCAAGAGCTTAGCTCACTAGAGATTTATGAAGATAGCATTGGTTCATTTACAGTAGATGGGGATAAAATCCAAGGAGGAATTAAAGGAGACAGTTACGAAGATATATTAAATAGCTTAATAATTATAAAATTAATAGATACACAAGAGTCCACAGAGATGTTTAATATTGTACCAAATGAGCAAAAACCAAATTTGAAAATTGTAAAATATTAATTTTTTTTTACTTTTTCTTTGGAAATGGGAGTTTCTATATTTATTTTACATATTTTTAAGATATACTAATAGATATAGATACTGAATAAGAGAGGGAATTTAGTATTAAAGTATGAAGCTCATGATTACTTTAAGTTGTATGGGGTAATCATGAACTTTGTGCTTTGCATAAAACATAATCCTATTTATTTATGGTTTATTGCTAAGTTCCCTCTTCTATTTAGTAAGATGCAAATCCTCTACAGCATTACGAACAGCCGTCATAAACCTATCTCCTGGGTCACTTTTTTTAGTCCTATACCCTTTATCTAACTCTAACCAAAGTTCACTACCCTCCAACTCTCTATACTCATGATGTCCTATTAGATGTGTAATTGTTGGATATTTCTCTTTTAAGTATCTTACTAATTTTATATTCGCCTCTAATTGAGCAGGGGTTAAGTCATCTTTTTTATTTCCTCTACCTCCAACATTCTCAACACCTATACTAGAGTAGTTCAATCCAATAACATGTCTAGCCATCCAATTCTCTGGCATAAGTCTATAGATAGTACCATCCCTAGCTACCAAAAAGTGAGCAGATACATTCAGCGCACTAGCTTTTGCTATATCTTTTCTGTCAGAAAAAAGCTTTTGAGCCTTTAATCTCTTAAACGATTTATCAAAACTCATATCAGCAGTCCAGTGTAGAACAATTATCTTTGGAGTTATCTCAATAGTATCAACATCAAAACCATAATGCTTTTTTATATATGATTTTGTCATATCTATTCTCTGCTTTTTAAATATAATAGGTTTATCTATAATCTCTATATCTACAGCAGGAGCTACCTTCTCCTCTATATCATGTAGATTTGGCGTAGATACCACTTCTATGTCACTTTTTGTAACAGTTGGTGGGGTATAGACCACCTCTATAGAGTCATCTTTTGCACATGCAGTTGTCAACAGTGCCGTAGTTGTTAATAGTAGTAATTTTCTCTTCATTATTTTCCCTTTTTTTATTCTAACTCATCCATAATAAAATCAGCTATTCTAATAGCAATTAGCTCAAGCCGAGGCTCTAACCACTCTATCTGTTTATTACAAGTTATCTCTCCAAGCTCTAGCACCAAAAAGCCCTTTTCACTATTGACCCTAGAGAACCCATAATAGTCAGAGAGATTCTCCGTAAAGTTATCTTTGTGCCATTTAAATGGAAAATACTCTTTGTAGATTCTCTTCCAGTGTCTAGCTGTTCTCTTTGCATTTATATGATTCTCATCATAACCTATAGATGCACCTGTAGAGCAGTTTCTCTTAGCCCCATCAAAATGTATAGCTATTGCTATTCTAGCATTAGCAAATGGAATATCAGCTCCTACTCTAGTCACATCAATATTGTGCTTTTTTAGCTCTTTTTCTACCTCTTTTGTAACAAGAGTATTCCAATCCATCTCTCTATATTCTCCATTTATAGAACCTATATTCCCATATGTTCTCCCCTCATGACCAGCTTGAAGTAGTACAGTTGTATTTATAACCTTATTGTTATAAATAGCTACTATTAGAAGAATAAACAATCCTCCAATTAGAAGTGCAAATAGTTGTCTCAATATTTTCCCCTTTTCTATTTATATATTAGATATTTCTGTCGTATCTCTCTAAACTCATCTAGCCCCTTTTGCCAAGATTTTTTAATATCTTTTGGACTCATTCCCACTTTTATCTGTTTTTGTAATCTACTACTACCTGCTAATTTATTAAAAAAACCATTTTTTAAAAAAAACTTCTTTTTATTGGGATAGTTTTTATAGGCATCAATAAGATAACTTAGATTTATACCATTATCGAGATTTATATACTCTGAACGCAAATCAACACCATAACAGGTCTTGTGTTTATGTTTAGGATTCTTTGCCCCCTCCATAGATACAGGTCTAAAAGCAAAATCTCTCTTTTTATATTTTGGGTCACCATATATCTGAAACTGCATATCTGTCCCCCGTCCTACAGAAAATGTAGTCCCCTCAAAAAAAGCCAAAGATGGATAGAGATATATAGATAGCTCATTTGGTAGATTTGGTGATGGTTTTACAGGGAGATAGTAGAATGAATGATGAGTATAGTTTTGTAGAGGTATTACAGTCAAATCAGCACGAAGATTACCCTCTAGCCACCCCTCTCCATTTATCATCTTGGCATACTCCCCTATAGTCATCCCATATAGTATAGGCACAGGGTGTAGACCTACAAATGACTTATATTTAAAATTTAAAATCTCACCATCTATTCTATTACCATTTGGGTTAGGTCTATCGAGAATAATAACAGGAACAGCACTCTCTGCCCCTGCCTCCATTATATAGTGTAGCGTAGAGAGATAAGTATAGAAACGAACACCTACATCTTGAATATCAAAAACAATAACATCCACATCTTTTAAGTCTCTTCTAGTTGGCTTTTTATGTTTACCATATAGAGAGACAATTGGTAATTTTGTAATATTATCTCTTCCATTTTTGACATGTTCTCCTGCATCTGCATTGCCTCTAAAACCATGCTCGGGAGCAAATATCTTTACAATATTTATATTCTCCCGTAGAAGTCTATCTACCAAATGCTCACCCTCTACTAGAGACGACTGATTTACTACAAGTGCAACCCTCTTTGATTTTAACATAGGTAGATATGATTGATAGCTCTCTGCACCCATTACTATCTCCATATCCATGCTTATATCTGCTCTAATTACCCCCATTAGAAGGATAAATAATATAACTATCTTTTTCATAATTTAAACTGTCCTTGCCGAATCACTATGGCGAAGTTTGAGCATACCCTGCATACTCAAATAGCTATTTAACGCACCTATATAGGCTCTAGCTGAAGCTAACATAGTATCGATATTGAGACCATGCCCAATAATTGCTGGTTCATTATCATTAAATGCTACCTTTACAGTTACACTTGCCAAAGCATCTTTGCCCTTACTTACCGATTTCACTCTATAATCCATCAATTTCCCCTCATATCCTGAAATTCTATCAATAGTCTTGAATATAGCATCCATAGTCCCATTACCGATACTAGCATCCACTATCTCTTTATTATCTTTTTTTATACAGATTGCAGCACTTGGAACACCATTGGAGCAATCCATCAACTGTAACGACACCAACTCAAAAACCTGTATAGCTTTGGTCATCTCGTTTGTAACCAAGGCTCTTAGGTCATCATCATAAATCTCTCTTTTTTTATCTGCTAATAGTTTAAATCTCTCAAAAGATGAGTTCAACGCCTCATCCTCCAATATAAAACCTAACTTTGCCAATTTATCTCTAAACGCTGCTCTTCCAGATAGTTTACCCAAAACCAAAGTGTCAGTTATATCCAACCCAATATCAGCAGGGGTAATAATCTCATAGGTCTTACGATTTTTCAACATCCCATCCTGATGAATTCCACTCTCATGAGCAAAAGCATTCTTACCCACTATAGCTTTGTTTGGTTGAGGCTCAATACCTGTAATATTTGCGATAAGACGACTAGATGGGTATATCTCTTTTGTGTTTATATTTGTCTTAAAACTCGAAAAAATATCACCTCTAGTCTTTAGTGCCATAACAATCTCTTCAAGTGCAGCGTTTCCTGCTCTCTCACCCAATCCATTGATAGTGCACTCTATCTGTCTAGCACCATTGACTACAGCCTCTAGCGAATTGGCTACACCCAAACCTAAATCATTATGATTGTGTACAGAGATTATAGCTCTATTTTTAGTATACTCACTCATCTCTCTAACCATAGCACCTATCTCATGAGGTAGTCTAAAGCCAACAGTATCAGGTAAATTTATAGTTGTAGCCCCTGCCTCTATTACAGCATCACTTATCTCTTTTAAAAATAGAATATCACTTCTTCCTGCATCTTCACAGCTAAACTCAACATCCTCTACAAACTCTCTAGCATAAGTTACAGCCCTTACAGCCCTTTTTATAACCTCATCTGGACTCATTTTTAGCTTATGCTCCATATGTATAGAGCTTGTAGCAATAAAAGTATGAATCCTCTTCATATTCGCTTTGGCAATAGCTTCACCTGCAGCTTTTATATCTCTATCCATCGCTCTTGCCAATGAACATACTGTTGAGCCTGTAACTCTCTGTGCTATCCTAGAGATAGCATCAAAATCTCCTGGACTCGCAGCAGCAAACCCTGCCTCAATAATATCTACACCTAATTTCTCTAATTGAATAGCTATCTGAATCT
>CAZSHP010000110.1:0-5484 GCA_964606545.1 uncultured Sulfurovum sp.
TTTAAATATGGCGCACCTCCTCATGGTGGATTTGCACTAGGACTTGATAGAATGATAATGCTTATGACTGGAGCTAGTAGTATCCGTGAGGTTATAGCATTCCCAAAAACTCAAAAGGCACAGTGTCTACTTACAGATGCTCCAAGTCCAGTAGACAATACTCAACTCAATGATTTAAACATTAGAGTTCGTAAACAACAAGCATAAAATTGTATGGTGGTGTATTTATGCCCACCAAAAAATGAAATAAAAAAGGAAAAACAGAATGGCAAAAAAATTATTTCTAATTATTGGAGCCCCAGGTTCAGGTAAAACAACAGATGCTAGTCTCATAGCAAAAAAACATTCAGATAATATTGTTCACTACTCAACTGGTGATATGCTAAGAGAGGAGGTATCAAGTGGAAGTGAGCTAGGAGCTACAATCGAGAGCTATATCTCAAAAGGTGCATTAGTTCCACTAGATATTATCGTAAATACAATTATCTCTGCAATCAACCAAGCACCAGTAAACAACGTACTTATAGATGGCTACCCAAGAAGTATAGAGCAAATGACAGCACTTGATGAGATTATCGCAAAAGAGGATAATATAGAGTTAGTCTCTGTAATTGAGGTGAGAGTATCAGAACAGGTAGCAAAAGAGAGAATCTTAGGCAGAGCAGAAGAGGCAAAAGAGGGTGAAAAAAGAAGCGATGATAGTATAGAGGTATTTTATGATAGAATGAAAATCTACACAGACCCACTAGCCGAGATTCAGAAGTTTTATATAGACAAAAATCTACTACAAGTTATCAACGGAGAAAGAGTACTTGAAGTTATTGTTGATGAAATGGATGCTTTTATTCAGAGCAAGATTTAATATCTTGTTCTAAATAGATATAAATAATATTAATTTAGAGAGGTTATATTTCCATAAAATTAATTAAATCTTAAGAATAAAAATTATATAATTCATTAAGATATAAATAAGGATAACTTTATGACAACATTTACTAAACACCTAACTCTAACTGCTATTCTAACCTCATCTATATTTGCATATTCAGATAATTATCTTTTGTTAAATGATATGGAACTTATAAAAGAGGAGAGTACAATAGTTAAAAAAATGGCTACAGAGGTAAAAGAGAAAGATGTAGAAGAGTTCTCCAAAATTTTAAGTGGGCTTATAGATGGTGATGAGACTCTAAATCTAAGAGGAACAAAAATATCAGCTATTAGGATTAAACTAATAGAGATAAAGGATTTGTTGGATAAAAAAAGGCATACTCTCGATAGTTCATCACTCAAAACAATAGATACCAAGGTAAATCAGGCTATCAAACTCTATACCAAATCATATAACAAGTATCTACAGAAGCAGAAACTAGCTACACTTGTAGTTCAACATATGAATCAGATTGAGTCAAATAGGCAAGTTTTAGCTCTTTATGAGAAGTTTTAGCGTTTTTTATAAAAGATTACTTCTTTTAAACAGGTCATCTACTCTATAGGAGCAGTTTCTACATAAATCTAACTGTTTTTTCATACCTACTATATGTAGATAACGCTTTTTTTGAAGGGTAGGTGTTTTCCATAATTCTAGCAGTTTTGACTCTTTGATATTACCATAAACCTCTTCTCCTTCCCAATCATAAGAACACATTGTAACATCTCCAGATGTCATAATAACAATTTGAGAAAATATTTTATTACAAGGCATTAGTTTATGAAATAAAAACTCTTTTTTCTCGTCATTTAACTGATTTTCGTTTCTAATGAATATGGTATCTGCATAAGAACCCCATCTATTTATATACTTTTTTTTATCAATGATAATATCTTTTATATTTAATCCCATAATACCTATTTTGGTAGAGTAGTTGTTTTTATCAATTATCTCTCTTAAATTTCTTATATTTCTTTGGAGTATATCCCATTTAAGATTTATTCTAATTTTTTCATACTCCTTCTTGTTATTACCATCAATACTAATAGCAATAGAGTCAATCTTACTTTTTAAAATCTCTTGTGCAAATTTGGGAGTTAGGAGCATACCATTTGTATTTAGAGTAATAAAGGCTGATGGAATTTTTTTTCTAATATATAAGATTGCATCAATGAGTTGTGGATACAAAAGAGACTCTCCATAAAAACTTAATTGTATTTTATTAATTTTTGATATTTGAGCATCATTAATTATATGTTTGAACAGAGAGTAATCCATATGCTCTTTTGTTCGAGATGAGTTCTCTTTATTACACATTAAACATTTAGCATTACAAAGAGATGTGAGTTCTAAAACCAATACACTTGGTTTTTTAAACGATTGTTTAATATATGAAAACCAAATAGCAATGTTCAAAAATAGTTGCTTAAATTGTTTTAAAAATATA
Source organism: uncultured Sulfurovum sp. (assembly GCA_964606545.1). GTDB lineage: Bacteria > Campylobacterota > Campylobacteria > Campylobacterales > Sulfurovaceae > UBA1140. The sequence continues at coordinate 2,379 of CAZSHP010000110.1, forward strand.
TATTGCAAAATAGAATTTCCTCTTAGAGCTATGTTGTATAGATTTCAATTTATAATGTCTCTTTCCTCTTGTAATACTCTATCACCAAAAGCCCAACCCCTACAACAGCAAAAATAAAAGCAATAGAGCCAATGATAACCTCGTTACCAATTGGCTGACTCAAATCAAACATCTACCACCTCTACAACCTCTTCACATCTAGGACAAGCTACATCCTCCTCTACAGATGTAAATCTCCAACATCTTGGACACTTATGGGCTGTTGCTTTATTTACAGTAAACTCTCTACCCTCTACTTCAAACGAACCAATCTGCTCTGCATCAGATGACTCTTTTAATGCAGAGACAATAAACCAATCCTCTAGGTTCTTGCTATCTTTTATCTCAAATAGGCTAATATCTCCTATAATCTCCAACTCTAGTGCTGATTTGATAATCTTCTCTTTTTTGAGCTTGTCTGTCAACTCCGAAAATCTATCTCTAGCTTGTAGGAGAAGTTTATCATCAAAACTAGTCTCAACTTCTGGTATCTCCTCATAGACTAGGTCAAATACAGACTCCATATCACCTTTGATAATAGCAGGTGCATAATCTAATATCTCATCAATAGTATAGGTAAGTACAGGAGCAACAAGCCCCATCATAGCTTTTGCAATTAGAACCATAGCTGATTGTGTCGATTTTCTACTAATAGAGTCTGCACCATCACAGTAGAGTCTATCTTTGGTAATGTCCATATAGATACCACTTAGCTCATTGGTTACAAAGTTATTGAGTGTTGAGAATCCTCTTAGGAAATCATTTCTAGCAAAAGAGCCATTGACCGAAGCAAAAACCTCTCTAGCTTTGATAAGAATCCATCTATCTAGCTCACCATACTCACTTGGTTCTACTACTCTCTCTAGTCCATCCACATTTGCTAGTAGAAATCTAAATGTATTTCTTAGTTTTCTATACTGCTCTGCTGTCTGCTTCAAGATAGGATTGGAGATTTTTAGGTCTTGTTGATAATCTGAAAGTGCAACCCAAAGTCTCAAAATTTCTGAACCATACTGTTTGATAACCTTATCAGGAGCGATAACATTACCTTTTGATTTACTCATCTTCTCACCCTTGGCATCAACTGTAAATCCATGAGTGATTAGAGTTTTGTATGGTGAGAGATGATTAATAGCTGAACTTAGAAGTAGTGATGATTGAAACCAACCTCTATGTTGGTCACTTCCTTCGATATATAGTGAAGCTGGGTACTCTCCTGCATCATACTCACCACTCTTGATTACAGAGTTCCAAGTAGAACCACTATCAAACCATACATCCAAAATATCCTCTATCTTCTCTAGCTCGTTAGGGTTATATTTTGAATCAGTTGGAAGTAGCTGGGCTATACTCATATCATACCAAGCATCAGCACCCTTTTGGTCAAATATAGAAGCGATATGTTCCAGTACATCCTCATCAAAAATAACCTCTTTGGTAGCTTTGATTCTAAAAAACGCTATAGGCACACCCCAACTTCTCTGCCTAGAGATACACCAATCGGGTCGCCCCTCTATCATCGGTTTTAGTCTGTTTTTTGCTGTAGCAGGATAGAAATCTACATCCTCAATAGCATCCAAAGCACTCTCTCTTAGGCTCTTATCAGAATCACTTGGTTTGTCATCAATAGAGATAAACCACTGATTGGTAGCTCTATAGATAAGTGGCTTTTTAGTTCTCCAACAGTGTGGATATGAGTGGGTAAACTTACTAACTTTGAGTAGGTTATCACCTAGCATCTCCAAAATAGGCTCATTTGCCTTGAAGATGTGCATCCCTACAAACTCCTCTGGCAGTAGATTTAGCCCTACTACAGACTCATCATAACACCCTCTCTCATCCACTGGCATTAAGACCTCAAGACCATTTGCCAAACCTACACGGTAGTCATCCTCTCCATGACCAGGGGCTGTGTGGACTGCTCCTGTACCACCATCAAGCAAGACATGCTCACCTAGTACGATTTTGGAGCTTCTACCATTTACTGGGTTAATAGCGAGTAGTCCATCTAACTCTTTTGCTGATATTTTTCGTCCTGAGTGTGGAGCTATGACCCCCTCTGCAATTAGTGCATCATATCTACTCTGTGCTACTATATTACCATTTTCACCCATTACATATATCTCATCAGGATTTAGAGAGATACCTGTATTGGATGGCAGAGTCCAAGGGGTTGTAGTCCAAATCACAACTCCTGCACTATCTGCTATATCTAGCTTCTCTTTAGCTAAATCACTTAGTTCAAATTTGACATAGATAGAGTAATCCTCTTTGTCCTCATACTCCACCTCTGCGTCAGCCAATGCAGTTCTAGCCGCCCATGACCAAAAGATAGGCTTGTGTCTCTCTACAAGCAGACCTCTTTTGGCAATCTCACAAAGTGTTCTATAGATATTAGCCTCAAATTTATAATCCATAGTGATATATGGATTTTCCCAATCAGCTATAACCCCTAAAGTCTTAAACTGCTCTCTTTGAGCTTTCCATGCCTTATCAGCCGTGATTCTACAAATCTCTCTAAATTTTGAGGTGGATAGAGTCTCTTTTTTTACTCTACCCATCTTGTCCTCTACTTTTTGCTCAATAGGTAGACCATGACAATCCCACCCTACAGTCATTCGTACAGCTTTTCCTTGAAAATAGTTGTACTTTAGGATAATATCTTTTAGTGTTTTGTTTAGTGCATGACCGATATGGATATTACCATTGGCATAAGGAGGGCCATCATGAAGAGTAAAGAGTTCAGCACCCTCTCTTTTGCTTTTCATCTGCTCATATACATTGTCGCTATACCATTTTTTGTATCGTTTTGGTTCATTGTTTGGAAGATTCCCACGCATTGGGAATTTTGTCTTTGGGAGTAGTAGTGTATCTTTGAAGTCCATTATAATCTCTGCCTTTTTGCCCCAATAGAGTGGGGATATAATAATTGGCGTGATTATAGCCAAAAGTTGTTTTTGGTATGATTATTGTTTATATTTGTCTTTTAAATCGTATGTCTATCCTATAAGATTTTATGGTGATTTTAAAAATATTCAGACAATTATTAGAGTTACAAAAGAGCTTA
>CAZSHP010000111.1:0-5410 GCA_964606545.1 uncultured Sulfurovum sp.
TCAAAATTAATAGCGTAGAGGAGTTAATACTTATAATTACACCTCATATTATTAATAAAGATAAAGAGTTATCACTAGAAGATTTGGGATACAAGAAATTAAAAGATGATTTATAAAGGTATCCTATTAGGATAACCTAAATAAGTTTAAGATGTTGGAAGGTAAAAGATGAAAAAAAGTAAATATAACGATATAAAAAACATCTTTATAGATTCTGTAAATGAGAAGAGTTTTGTAGAGCTAGATACTAGCTCATACAACTATCAAGTCTTGGAGGAGAGCTTAGATAAACCACTAAAAATGATACTACTTTTTGGAAGACCAGGAACTGGCAAGAGTATGCTACTAAACAAACTCTACCACGACCTAAAAGATACTAAAGAGATACACTATTTTGATGCACCAATACTCTCAGAAAAGGAGTTTCTAAAGAGAGTATATGAGAAGATGTCCTCTCAGAAAATTCCACAAAATATGCGTGTCAATTTTGATGGACTATTGAGATACTGTCAAAACCTAAAAGGTAAAAGAGAGGTTATGTTTCTTCTCGATGAGTGTCAACTCTATAGTGAAGCATTGATGGAGAAGATTAGGCTACTCTCTGATACTAGAGTTGTAAAATTTGTTATTACTCTACATAAAACAGAGAATGAAGAACTCATCGCAAAAGAGCATTTCAAAACTCGTATATGGGAAGTCATAGAGTTGAAAAATGCCAATATAGAAGAGATAGAGATATATATAAAGAGAAAGTTACTACAAAAAGGTTTTGTAGGGATTTCAGATAAGATAACCAAAAGAGAGATTAAGTTTATTCACGCTTGTACAAAGGGAAACTTTAGAGAGACAAATAAACTTCTATATACAGTCTTTAATATTTATGAATATTATGATTTACACAGACCAGAAAAGATAAAAGGGACAAAATTCTCCAAAAAAATTCTTGAGATGGCCGCTATAAAGATAGGATATATAAATGATTAATACAAAAGAGCTTGAGAAGAGATGGTATAAGTATAAAGCAAAGGGTTTGATTTTAATTTTTTCTATTTTAATGATTATATCAATGCTGATTTATGGAGGATACTATATTCTCTATAAACTAGATTTAAATATAGCTAAAACAACAACCCAAATAGAGAACTCCAAAACTATTGAGAAAATAGATAATGAGATAAAAGAAGAGAATCAAACATCCACAAAAAAGGAGATAGAGTCTCCTAAAGAGGATGTTCTACTAGCACCCACTATTCCTATTGTTGATTTGGAAGGTGAAAAGAGAAAAGATTTACAAGAGAGAAAAAAAGTTACAAGAAGAAAGAGAGTCCATAGTAAAGAGAGATTAGTAAAAGCCAAAACAGATAACTATATAACAGCAAAAGAGTTATCTGTCATGAATAGTAGTAATTCTATTAAAAAGAGTAGAGAGAAAAAGAAGATTAATCTAAATGGAACTACTAGCAACTATATGAGTATAATGAAAAATAAGTTCAAACAGAATAAAAACCCTAGAGAAGCTCTACTCATAGCAAAGGCATACTATAGAGCAGGTAACTATAAAAATGCAGAGGAGTGGGCATTAAAAGCAAATAACTTAGACAAAAAATTGGATGAGAGTTGGTTGGTGTTTGCAAAATCCCAAGATAAGCTTGGAAAACGAAAAGAGGCACTAAAGGTTCTAGTTGCGTACTATCGAACAAGTAAATCCCCTAAAGCAAAAGCTCTTATACAAAAAATCAAAACGGAGAGTATATAATGAAGTGGATAATCTATTTAACTATTTTGAGTTCACTCCTACTCTCATCTAATCTCTCAACACTATATAAATATTATGAGAAACAGGAGTATGATAGAGGTTGTGATTATGGGAAAAAGTTTCTTAAAAAAAATATAAAAAATGAAAAATATCTAACTTTATATGGATTAACCTGTTTAGAGACAGACAATATTGACCGTATAGCAACAGCCATGAGAGGATTAAAAGAGACAAAAGAGTCTAGAGAGAATGCAAGTTACTTTGCAACTATTCTACTCCAAAAACAGCTTTTGAAACAGGCTCTATTGGATAACAAAACACTAGGTTATCTAAACTTACCAAAGACAAATTTTATCTTGTCAAAGATTTTTAATATGTTTGTCAACAAAGAATATGAGTTAAAAGATAATATCTATAAATTAGAAGATAAGGATAGAAGGTATCAACTCTATATAGAAAAAAAACATTTAATTATAGATATTTATCAAAATAGTAAATTTACAAAAAGATACAGATACAGATAGGAATATAGATGCAAAGGGTAATAAATTTATTAATACAAAACGATGTAATTGAACAGAGTAAACTAGACCTCTTTATAGAGAAATATGGTCAAGAGAGAGTCAATATAGAGAATCTAATCAAGGTCAGAATCATAAATGTCATCAAGATGGAAGAGGCACTTATAAAAGAGCTTCGTATGCACTCAATTGAGATGGATGATTTGGAGTCTATTAATGGTATAGATACTACTCGAATACTCAAAAGAACAGCACAGAAACTAGATATTCAATATATAGAGATAAATGATGTTGATTTAGACTATAAACTTATAGAGAGACTACCACTAAAACAGCTTGTGAGATATAATGCCCTCCCACTCTATGAAGATGAACAATCCCGAGTCACAGTAGCATTTGCAAACCCCTCTGATTTTGAGGCAAAAGGGGCTATAGAGAGATTTTTCCGTGGCAAAATCATGGTAGTAGCTATCGCCAATGCCAAGATGATACAGCGAGAGCTTATGAAGCTAAAAACCTCCGAAGATGTACAGGAGTTCTCACAAGATATAAAACATGACCTAACAGAGGGTGCAGCAGAGGTAAAAAAAGGGGCAGAGGACTCATCTGCTGTATTGAAGCTTATCGAAACTATTCTATCAACAGCTATCACCTCAATGGCGAGTGATATTCATATAGAGGCTACAGAGAATAACACTATTGTTCGATATAGAGTTGATGGGATGTTACAGGAGTATTTTAAACTAGAAAAGATGATTTTTAGCCCCCTAGCCTCTCGAACCAAACTACTCTCAAATCTCGATATTGCGGAGAAGAGAAAACCACAAGATGGTAGATTTACACATATTGTAAATGGTAGTGTATATGATTTTAGGGTATCTACTCTACCTACTATGTTTGGAGAGTCCATCGTTATGAGGATACTTGACAAATCAAAAGCATTAGTAAAACTAGAAGATGCAGGGATGAATGCACACGCCTACAAACAGTTTACCAAAGGGATAAAATCACCTTATGGGATTATGCTTGTAACTGGTCCTACAGGCTCAGGAAAAACCACAACTCTATATGGTGCGTTAAATGCAATTATTGATGTAAGAGACAAGATTATTACCGTTGAAGACCCTGTGGAGTATCAAATGGGAGGAATCCAACAGGTACAGGTAAGTGCAAAGACAGGACTATCATTTGCCGCAGCTCTTCGCTCTATCCTACGACAAGACCCAGACAAGATTATGATTGGGGAGATTCGAGACCAAGAGACACTAAGAATCGCTATCGAAGCAGCACTTACTGGTCACTTAGTACTATCTACTCTACATACCAATGATGCTATATCAGCTATTAGTAGGATGCAGGATATGGGTATAGAGGACTATCTACTAGCAGGTGCTGTTATAGGTATACAGGGACAGAGACTTGTACGAAAAGTATGCCCTACCTGCAAAGAGGTCGAGCATGATATAGATGCAGATAATCTCAAAGGGATAGCAAAATACCTCCCTAAAAATCCTGTTTTTTACAAAGGAAAAGGGTGTGCTGTATGTAATAATAGTGGCTATAGAGGTAGGGAGATGATTTGTGAAGTTCTGCTTATATCAGAGGCTCTATCAACTATGATTGCAAATGGTGCTACAAAAGATGAGATGAGAACTCAAGCTACAAGTGAAGGGTTTACCAATATGCTTCAAGATGGAGTAAACAAGGCACTTCAAGGAAAAACTTCTCTTGAAGAGGTATTGAGAGTGGCACGATAAGAAAAAATGGGTATGTAAAAAGGATAAAAAAGAATGAACTATTATAAAGTAACAATGTCCCAAAAAGGCAAAAGAAGCCAAGAGGTTGTAAAAGCAAAGAGTAAAATATCTGCCATACGAACAGCCAAACAGGAGTATACAGGATTTAATATTATTAAAGCCGAAGAGACCACCCCAGGGATGGGAGACAAGCTAAATGATTTATTAGGTGGAGTAAAAAAATCTATGGAAGGCAAGATAGATATAGGTCATAAAATCTCATCTATTAGACAGATTGCAGTAATGACAGATGCAGGTATCTCTATACATGACTCTATAGATGAGGTTGCAAAAAACACAGAGAACCCAAGACTAAAAGCTATCTACTCAACAATAGGAAATGATATAAATGCAGGTAAAGGTATAGGAGACTCTATTGAACCATATAGAGAGGAGTTTGGTCATGTAGCTTTGGCTATGACTCACCTTGGTGAAAAGACAGGTAATATTGCAGGTTCATACCATAAATTAGCCGATATACTAGAGAGTATCAGAGATAATACCAAAAAATTCAAAAAAGCGATTCGTACACCTCTAATTACTCTAGCTGCTATGGCTGTTGCTTTTACCATTATGATTATGGTCGTTGTTCCAAAGTTCAAAAGTATGTTTGAGAAGTTCAATACAGCACTACCTATTCCTACACAAATACTTCTAGGACTAGAACACGCTCTAAATAATTATGGATTATATATCCTTCTAGGAATAGGTCTTGGGGTCTTCTCTATGATGCACACCTATAAAAACAGTGATGATTTCAAATACAAAGTAGATAAACTTCTAGTACACCCTAGATTTTATCTAATTCACAAAATCATATTTTTTGCTACAATGCACAAATATACTCTAGTATTTGGAGAGCTTGTAAAATCAGGAATCCCTGTTGCCGAAGCCCTAGATACAGCTGTTGGTATGGTTGATAACTTATATATAAAACAGAAACTACTATCAGTAAATGCAAATATCGCTAGGGGTATCTCTCTATCAGATGCCTTTGAACAGACCGAACTTTTTGAAAATATGCTCCTACAGATGATTCGTGCAGGAGAGAGTAGTGGTCAGCTTGATATGATGCTAGAAAAGGTAGAGGGCTACTACGATAGTAGATTCCAAGACCTTATAGATAACCTAGCTGCTTATATCGAACCTATTATGCTATTTTTTATTGCTGGACTCGTTCTATTGATGGCTCTTGGTATATTTATGCCTATGTGGGATTTGGGCAAAGCTGTTAAATAGTCTCAAAAAGCTATCAAGGATAAAAGTTTAACTTCCAAATAGCATCTTTTTCAATAGAAAATCATAGAAAATAGAATTTTTAGCTCTATTTATGATTT
>CAZSHP010000112.1:0-5378 GCA_964606545.1 uncultured Sulfurovum sp.
TATTTTCAATATAATACTACAAAAAAAACACAATGGACAAAAATGTTAAAACTGCTCTATACAGGACCAAAACCAACAATAAATCAGCATGGTATCTACTTTAGAAATGGAAAAATAGATAAGTATCTATATCTACCAATTAGTATTAGAATTTTAAAAACAATAGAGAGAGATTATACTCTAAAAAATAGTCATAGTATATATATTGATAATCATGATAATTTTACGGATGAAGAGATGTTAGAGACTCTCAAAAAATATGAACCCGAACTAGAAAAACATGTAGAAGCAGAAGAAAAAGCTTATGAAAAACATATTCAAGATATTATAAAAGAGGTCAAAAACAAAAACTATCTAAAAAGAGAAGAAAAAGAGGCTTGGATTAAAAATATTGAAATTATGAAACCCTACCTATTTCAACGAGAAATCAACAAACTCTATTATATACACAGTATAAAACATATCAAAGAACTTATACGAAAATATGAAATCTCTGAAATAGATATAGATTTTACGCTCAAAGATTGGCATGTATTAGAATCTATCTCAGGAAATTTGGAACAAGGAACTAAACCTCTATCTACAACTATCAAAGTTGATAAAAATTCAGAAGATACAACTATTGTAAGATTGCTGATAAAAATTTAAACTAACTGATGTTATTAACATCAGTTAGTTACCAAAATCTACCACCAAAAAAACCTCCATTGCTATCATCGTCATCTTTCTCTTCCTCTTCCACAGTTACAACTACTGTTGCACTATCATCATCTTCTCCATCAGTTATAGTATATTCAAAACTATCATCTCCTGAAAAGCCATCATTTGGAGTATAAACAAGTTTTCCATCACTCTCTTTGACTGTTCCATTTTTAGGAGCTGTATGAGATTTGATAGTTAACGCATCACCATCCTCATCACTATCATTCTTTAGTACATCAATTGTTACTTCTGTCTCATAAGGAGTAGTTGCAGAATCATCTTTTGCTACAGGTGCATTGTTTGATTTCTCCTCTACAGTTACAGTTACAGTTGCACTATCTTCATCCTCTCCATCAGTTATAGTATATTCAAAACTATCATCTCCTGAAAAGCCATCATTTGGAGTATAAACAAGTTTTCCATCACTCTTTTTGACTGTTCCATTTGTAGGAGTTGTATATGATTTAATACTCAAAGCATCACCATCTACATCACTATCATTTGCGACTACATCAATCTCTACTTCTGTCTCATAAGGAGTAGTTGCAGAATCATCTTTTGCAATAGGTGCACTGTTTTTTTCTGGCTCAGGTTCCTCTTTGTCATCATCCTTTTTAGTCAAAGAGTTATTTATATTAACTCTACCATCTGATAGTACTTTGTCTGTTAAGTCATCTTTTTTATCTACACCATCTAAAATCATAGACTTTCTCTCATCTACTGTTGATTCAGGATACAAAGAGGCAATCAGAGCAATTGAACCTGCTACATTTGGTGTTGCCATTGATGTACCATCTGCATAGGCATATTTATCTTCTGGATATGTACTCAAAATATTTGTACCAGGAGCTGAAACATCTACACTATTTTTACCATAATTGGAAAAACTTGCCAATTTATCATCTTGGTCACTAGCTGCTACAGCGATAATATTAGAAGCATCATAACTTGCAGGATAACTTGGGTCTTTATCTATGTCTCTACCATCATTTCCAGCAGCTGCACAAAAAACAACCCCTTTTTCGCCTAACTTTTTGATTGCATCATTTGTAGCATCATCTTGACTTCCACCATCTCCACCATAAGAGGCATTAATAGCAACGATATTTTCACCCTCATCTACTTTTTGAGCTACATAGTCTAACCCCTCCATAATATCACTGCTATAACCATATCCATTTGGACGGAAAACTTTTATAGCCATAATAGATACTTTTTGAGCTACTCCAGAGATACCATTTTCATTATCTCCAACAGCACCAATAGTTCCTGCTACATGTGTACCATGATAGTGTGCATTCTCATCATATGGCTCATCTGGCATTGGATTATCATCATTGTTTCCATCATTATCTCCTGCAAAGTCATAACCATGATTTACCTCACCACTCCACATATTATCTTGTAAGTCACTATGTCTATAATCAACACCTGTATCCAAAACAGCTACAATAACATCTTTGCTTCCTTTTGTCTTCTCCCAAGCTTCAGAAACATCCATATCAGCATCAGCTGTACCTTTTTTATTATTAACTTTTTGCCCATTATTTTCAATAGCCCATAATTTATCATAATAGCTATCATTGCTTGAACTTAATGTCATAATATTATTTGGAGTTACAGACTTAATATAAGAGGAGAATTCATCTTTATTAAAAATTCCCATTAAAGTAGATGTATCAAACTTATCAGACTTGATATACATAGCATCCAGATAGCTATAGAGTTGACTACTATATTCTCCCTCTCCCAAAGAATCATTAATCATACGATTAAAATCACTATCAGCCATTTTTCCATCTTTAAAACTAATAATAATCTCATTAGGTGCAAATTTAGGTGCATTTTCGACTAGATTTATCCCCTTTTCTAGCTCTGTTGTGATTATATCATTCGCCAAAGTAATTGTTGTTGAAAAAAGCAGTGTTGTTGTTACTATTGAGAGTAGTGTTTTTCTCTTAATATTCATAGTTTCCCTTATAATTTTTATTTGTATGAACTATATATCAAAAATTTTAAAAGAAACTTAATATGTATTTAATTTTTATATTTTAAATTTATTAATGACAAAAAGAGTCAACAGTCTAAAAAAAAGAGATATAAAAGTAGAGAGTAAAATCTCTACTCCACAACTCTATGACCCACAAATTTAGCATAATTATCTAAAATTAGACCACCTTTTCTAAACCCAAGACCACACCCTTCATAGGCAAAAAATACACCTGCTTGATATGAGTTACCTTTGCTATCTTTTGGAAGTTCAACATACTCTTGATAGATAGATGCAAACTCACCATACTCACCATCTTTTTGTGCTATGATATTTTTGTCTTTGTCTATTATAGTTGTATTTTCACCCTCTCGACCAAAGACCTTTTTCTCTACTTGAGCGACACCTTTTAATGGTTCAAAATCTGTCTTTAATAGTAGTGGATGGTTAGGATATAAATCCCACAGGATTTTCATAAATGCCTTTGATTGAAACATTAGAGTATATGCAGGATTGAGGAAAATAGCTTTTTGATTCTCCATAATTTGAGTCATTAGCATAGCTAAATCGCTCTCCTCTATAGCTATATCCTCCCAAGGATAGAGCTTAAACCAGTATTCATAATTCTCATCATTATAAAATACCCCCTCTCGACCATCAAACTCTACATCCTCCATATAAGCAAACTCTGTTATAAATCCTGCCTCTTTAGCTATAGTCTGTAGAAGTTTAACTGTACTCTCCTCCTCAGAATTACCTTTGACCGAAGAGAAAAGAATCTTCCACCCCTCATAGTGATTTTCAAACTCATCAATATTATCATCCAGCATAATAAGTCTCTTGAAGTTATTTCCAATAGCCTCATATACATCATTAAACTGATGACTCTCATCCATTCCATTAGCTTTTAGTGTTGCCCACTGTATGATAGAGGTCTCAAATAGAGCAGTTGGAGTATCTGCATTAAACTCTATTAATTTAATTGGTTTGCCATCCACACCTCCTGCAAGGTCAAATCGTCCATAGAGATGCCAATGAATATCATTATCCCAAGACATCTTGATAGCATCTATCACATTAAAAGGGATTCCTAACTCATGAAAAAGGTTGTTTTCTATTACATACTCTCCAGCCTCTACAAACATCTCATATAGTTCATTGACAGCGTCATAATAAGCATCTGCTTCATCAGGGGTGATTTCTACTATCTCATCTGATATATATGAAGTAGAGTCAGGGTCTGTATGCCAGTAAAATCCTATACCCTCCAAAAACTTATTATCAGGTATCTTAACAGATTTTAATCTCATCTCTTAACCACCAAATCCACTTCTTCTTGTAGAACTACTTCTTGTAGTCGCAGAGGGTCTTCCAAATCCACTTCTTCTTGTAGAACTACTAGTTGTTGTTCTCTTTGGTGGTGTAGCACTTGGTCTACTCATACTTCCTGGTTTTCTATTTCCAAAACTACTTTGTGAGCGAGAATAAGCCTGTGGAGAACTATAGCTTCTTCGCTGATTCTGTTGATAGTTTTGATTATTTTGAAGTTTATTCATCACAGCCGCACCAAGCATACCCGCAGCTGCACCTGCAAGAAGTGTCCCTGCTAGACCCAATCCACCACTATCTGAGACCTGTTCAGGAGATTTAGTTAGATTAGAAGTACCTGCTTCTATCTTTTTCTCCTCCTCTTTGATAATCTTATCTAACTCTGCATCACTCAAAATTCTCTCTGTTCCATTTACATCTTGTAATATTACACGAGTTTTTGCACTAGGAACCTCATCTATAATTTTATATGTATCTTTGTCCTGCAAAATAGTGATAGTTGCACCCTCTTTTTTAACACTCTCTGCAAGTGACGGCTCTTTTGCTTTCTCCTCTGCAGGAGCATCTCCACAGCCCGTCAATGCAACAATCATCATGGCAGACATACCACCTACTATAGTTGCGTTTGAAATCTTTTTTATATGCTTGTTCATATCTATTCCTTGTTTTTTTTGGAATTTTAACATAAAATAGACTTGTTAAAGATTATTTTTTTGAACCTTTCAGCTCTATTAAATCTCTCTGCAACCTAGAGAAACCCTCCTCTACATCACTACTATCAACATTAGAATAGAGGTCAATATAGTATCTATACTCTATCTCCATTCCCCTCCTAAGCTTCATATCCAAAAAACTTTTAGGAAACTTCCCTGAGGCTCTAGCACTTATACTACCTGGACTTGTACAGACTATATCTTTTTTATATGAAATTGTTAGAGTCAAATCACACTTATCATCAAACTTATATAATTCTCTTATAGTATCTAATAACTCCTCATCCCTATCCATTATATCCAATCTCATACACTCTATAGGTAGCGATAATTTAGGATTTATAGTTATCTTCGCCTCTTTTTTCTCCTCACACCCTACAATAAATAGTAATAGAGATAGATATAATATTTTTTTTATTTTCATCATTTTTTTTCCTCATATCTGTTATTTAGTTTAATATAATTATAATATGATAAGTTAAAAAAAGAAGTAGATAACTTCAATTAAAAAGTGTGGGATATGAATATATGGACTTTGGTGGAGGCGAGGAGAATTGAACTCCTGTCCTAAAATAGATAGAACCATGCTTCTACATGTTTAGATGCTATTGTTTGATTTCATCCTGTTTAGCACAACAGCCCAA
>CAZSHP010000113.1:0-5376 GCA_964606545.1 uncultured Sulfurovum sp.
ATTCGTTTGGTTTTGGTGGAACAAACGGAGTTGTAATCTTCAAAAAAATATAAGGGCATTCAATGGCAACCTATTTAGAGTTTGAGAAAAAGATTGAGCAGATTCAAAAAGATATTGACTCTGCTAAAGCGAGAGATGATAAGTATGCTCTTGAGTCATTTGAGGAGGCTTTGGACAAAGAGGTTACAAAGACCTTTAGTGCATTGAGTGATTATCAAAAGCTACAATTAGCTAGACACCCTGATAGACCCTATGCACTAGATTATATTCGTCTGATGATGAGTGATGCTTATGAGATTCATGGTGATAGAGCTTTTCGTGATGACCCTGCGATACTCTGTTATATTGGATATATAGATGGTCAAAAGACTCTGCTTATTGGAGAGCAAAAGGGTAGGGGGACTAAACATAAACTCAAGAGAAATTTTGGTATGCCAAATCCAGAGGGGTATAGAAAGGCTCTACGAGCTGTAAAACTAGCAGAGAAGTTTAATATTCCTGTTCTTATGCTTATAGACACCCCAGGTGCTTATCCAGGGCTTGGAGCAGAGGAGAGAGGACAGAGTGAAGCGATTGCTAAAAATCTATTTGAGTTTACTAATGTCAAAGTTCCTATGATTTCAGTAGTTATTGGTGAAGGTGGAAGTGGGGGTGCTTTGGCTATTGGCGTTGCTGATAAACTAGCTATGATGCGTTACTCTGTATTTGCTGTTATCTCTCCAGAGGGGTGTGCTGCTATTCTTTGGAATGACCCCAAAAAAGTAGAACAGGCAAGTTCTGCATTGAAAATTACACCTGATGATTTGCTCTCTCATGGTCTGATTGATGATATTTTGGATGAACCTCTAATTGGTGCGCATAGAGATAAAAAATTAGCTGCTCAGATTGTTAAGAGTTATTTTTTAGAAAAAGTAGCAGAGTTAAAAGAGCTATCTACAGAAGAGATGTTAGAGCAGCGTTATGAGAGATTGACATCTGTTGGTGCTTTTTCTGAAGGAGAAGATTCTCTCTAAAAGATTTGAAAAAATCTTTTAATCTTATCTTACAATCTTTTTTTCGATACTCTTTTGCAAACAGTTTTAAAAAATTAGAGCTTATAGGTTCTTTGGAGTATCTATCTATATCAATACTATTTTCTAAGATTTTTTTTTGGATAGAGTCTATAATTGATTCTATATCCTCTCTCTCTGAGACTAATTTAAAGAAATCACCAATTATTAATAGATTTTTTAAAAATTTTAGGTTTCTCTGTCTTATAGTTGTACTCTTTATCTCTATGCTATTTTGCTTTATAGAAACTCTTCTCTCTAAAAACTCTTCAATCTCTTGGTTATCTCTATTTTCCAAGAAATCATCTAACATTAAAATAAAATTTAAACTATTATGCTCCACTTGATACTCAACAGAGATTATAAATGGATGAGCTATCTGTATCTTCTCTATTCCATTTTTAATTGTTGTTTTAATATCTCTCGTTGAGATAATATAGCTCATATAACTAACTAGGGTAGCAATTTTTTTTATATCATACTCTACATCATTGGAGTGTATAGATAGTAGAGTCTTTAGAAATATGTTTATAAACCTCTTCTCTCCATCCTCTTTTATAAATGATTCTATTAGATTACTGTAGTTTGGTTTAACCTCTTTTGCTAATTCTCTCTGTTCTATTAGGCTTTGAGTTTTTTTTGATAAACTATTCTCTATCTCTCTATTAATATTTACACCATTTTGAATATCATAAAATATATGACTTTTAATACTATTATCTAATTTAGATATACCATTTTTTAATAAAACTAGTGCGAATCTAAGATTGCTAACACCTCTTTTTTTGTTAATATTATCATATATCTTCTCAATTATAGAGCTAATAATAGTTCGTTTTAGATTCTCTATCTCCATAACCTCTAAGTTACGAATATGTTTTCTAAAGGCTGGTGTAGTAATTAAAAAGGTATCGAGACTATTATAGGCGATTTTCTCCTCTTGAACAGATAGAGGTTCAAATAGAAGTCTCCTCATCGCATCTAAAGCTCTCTCTCCTTTTCTATCTATCTTTTTTACTTTTTTACTTATATTATAGATGAGAATATCTTTAAAACTATTCTCTCTTCTTTTCTCTATTAATTTGTAGCTATCGAAGCTATTTTTATCATCTACTTCAAAAAAAAGCAAATTTTTACTGATATTTTCCATTTTTTTCTAAAAAACTATAACAAAATATATTTTACCTGTCTATTTAGTTCTGTATGCGTAATACAAAACTGAAATCGAAGGATGTGCTATGAGTAACAGTGACAACGACGAGGGTTAGATTTCATAAGATGACATCTTATTTGTACCTGAGGTAGTTGCAAGATATATCTTTTTGGTATCTCTTGGAACAGTTGCAAGTATGGTTTCACTTAGAGAGTAGAGACCATACTCCATAGCTGTGTGACGATATTGGCTCATAAAAGAGTCAAAATCTATCTTTGCACCTAGGATTTTCAAATCTCCATCTACTTCAAATATCATATCTAAGATAGGGGTTGCTATAGTCATATATTGATTATTGAAATCTTTTAATTTCTCTTTTATAATCTCTCTATCTTCTATAAGTAAAAACTCTTCGACCTCTTTCATAAATAGAACAAGTTCTGCAAACTCTAATATCTCCATTAGTTGACTATTAGTATCAACAGATAGTTTATCTCCAACTCTTTTTATGGTTAGTATCTCTTCTAGTTCAGTTTTATCTTTTTTAAATATAGGATATAGTATAATGTTACTGTTATTAAGTTTGAGATTATTAATTAGTTTCTGAGATAAGCCATTTTTTATATTTTCCATTATATAATTAATCCTTTTTTAATTATATAATATAAAAAAAGTAGTAAAAATAGATGTTTGTACAGCTATTTTACTCTTATCTAACTTCTATCTTACATCTATCTTATAATATGGAGCCATTCTATCTTCAAACTCATATGGAATCTGTATCTGCATTAGGCTTCTATCTTCACCTAAAATCTCTTTTGCTGTCTCTATATCAAATTTTTTTCTACTAAAAAAACCAAAATAGTTAATAGCACGATTGCTAGAGTTAGTTCTGCTTATCATGGAGTATGGAAAGATACTATAGGCGATTGTTCTGTTATTAAAGATAATAGAGGTTAAATTTTTACTATTTTTACTCTCTTTTATAATTATAGATTGGTCTGCTCCGAAGTTAATCATGCCTCTATTGCCATACTCATCTACAACAGAATAGTTGGGGTTTATAGTCGTTTTTATGGATTGTAGCTCTATAAAGTTAGCACTAGGATAGAAATATGAGTACCAATCCCCTTCAATCTTCTTAAGTAGTTGAGGATTTGGGTTAAAAATAGAACTTCTTCTCTCTCTCTCTTGAAGTTTAGCTCTATACTCCTCTATCATATCGGCTATGAGTTTCTCATCAAACTTGATAGAGTGGTCAAAAATCTCTAAAGGAATCTGATAGTGTCTCTCTAACCCCTCCATCTGTAGTCTTACTATACTTCTGGCATCTTTTGCTCTTCTTTGGTCAAAGTTACATATATTTGTAATACTTGTAGACTTTTTGTAACCAAAGAGATTTGCCACCTCTAAAGCACCACCTGTGTAGTTTTTTATTACAAAATCTGTCTTTAGTGCAAGTCTCTCTTTGTCTCTATCCTCTTTTAACATAAATCTTCTCCCTTAAATTACATCAACATTATATCAATGCTACACTGAAAAATACTCTACCCTTTTATCTGTAGAGTATATAATAATGAGTCTATTTGATAATTGTATATTCTAAGAGTAGTTTACCACTATTATCTTTTAGAGTGATTTTATCTTTTATATCTTTAACATCTATATCAATAACTTGGTTGGAGTTATAACTGGTTATTTTTACCGTGTTAATATTACACAAGATAGGTAGCTTAATATTTGTTGTATCAATTGATAGTACAAATTTGTTTTGATTTTTTAGTTTAAATGTTCCTTTCTCTATGGAGCTTTTTCGACCTGCTAGTTTAATATTTTTGTTAAAATTTGGGTAGATAGTTATATTCAAATCTCCTGGATAGAATTTATCTAAACAGAGAAATTTTGCTTCTCCTTGTAGTTGAAAACATTGGTTTACTACTTTGACTTCGGGATTTCCTCCTCCTGCCAAAGCAAAACCTAGTAGTAAAACACTAATTAAAAGCATTCTTTTCCACATTCTAGTCCTTTATTAATTAAAGTTTAATTACTATTATAACACTATATCAATTATTGGAGTATAAATTATGAAATTTTTTATGTTATTATCTGTTTTGTTATTATATATGGGATGTAGGTCAAAAGTAACAGACGCTAACAATAAAATAAAACGAGTTGCACTAGTTATAGGTAATCAAGATTATGGAGAGAACTCACTACTCAATCCTATTAATGATGCTGTAGGAATAAAAGAGAGACTAGAGAGTATAGGATTTGATGTTACGATACGAAACAATCTAACTCTCTCAAAATTCTACAAAGCACTAGATGAGTTTAAAAATAAGATTGAACCCAATAAAACAATAGTCTTTTTCTACTTCGCTGGACATGGAAATACCTTTAAAAATAAGCATTTAGGGGAGTATCTAATGATGACAGATAAAAATAAAAAAGTTCTAGTGAGTATATATAGGCTCTATACATTTCTAAATGAGGCTAAAGCTAGACACAATATAGTAGTTATTGATGCCTGTAGAGATTATCAAAAGAGCTATCTCCCAACAGATGAGGTTTTAAATCAAAGATATATTAGAAGTGCGAGAAACTATAGAGGAAATTTCTTTATGGGGAGAAAAGTAGAAGAGAGAGAGTTTGTAATTTATGATGATAACTGCTCTGATAAATTTCCTCCATCTACTATTATATCCTATGCAACTATGCACAATCAATTAGCAAAAGATTGGAGTATCTATAACAAAAATCATAGTCCATATACTAGACAGTTAATAAAATATATAGATGATGAAGAGATACCTATAGAGGAGGTTTTTAGGCGTGTTCGCATAGGTTTGATACAAGAGACAAATAGAACTCAAATAAATTTGGAGGAGAATAGCTTGGAAAAAAATGTTTGGTTAGTACCAAAAGAGGGTCAGATGCTATTTGCTCCACCAATCTAATTTAGATAATTATAGAGGCAAAAATGAGACAAATTATAATAGTTTTATTACCACTATTGCTCTGTGCAGAGAATTATGAGGAGAAGTACTACAAAGATAAGAACCATCACCCATCAAAAATAGCTATTCACTCCGATTTGGGATATAGCTCATATATGATTGAACTTCACTCTAGTGAGATAGATAGTGCTATAGATTATGATATTTTAGAGTTTAC
>CAZSHP010000114.1:0-5318 GCA_964606545.1 uncultured Sulfurovum sp.
ATAAAATTTTTGTAGAGATGAAAAATAAGCATAATACTATGAACTCATCATCTTCTCAAAAAACCTTTATGAGAATGCAAAATCAACTACTTAAAGATAGAAATAGTCAATGTTATTTGGTTGAAGTCATTGCAAAAAAATCTCAAGATGTGGAGTGGAGTGTCTCTTTGGATGGAATATCTACAGCTCATGAAAGTATACGAAGAGTCTCTATTGATAAATTTTACGAAATTGTTACAGGTGAGAAAGAGGCTTTTAAGCAGTTAGTAGAAGTTTTACCTCTTGTTATGGATGATGTATTGAAAGATACAGTGCAACAAGGTGTCAAAAATAGTGTATTTGAAGAGTTGAGAGAGATTGACAGTAATATGTTGAAGAGTTTATATTTGTTATCATTTGAGAAGTATGAGGGGTTCAAAAATTTAAATATTTAATTTTAATTACTATTTCTTTTTAAGAAAATTTTAATATAATACCATATGAGATACAAATTAGGAAACCGAGCAAAACTAAATATATGGACAAAGATACTATTGGGGTTTCTCCCTTTGATTATACTTCTATTTACCTACACACACTTCTCAAATGAGAGACTAAAAGAGAACCCAAATGATAAAATACTCCCATCAATTTCAAAAATGTATGACTCTATGCAGAGATATGTTACACCGATAGAGAGAGCTAGTGGAAATGAGGAGATAGGGGATATAAAACTACTAGAGGATGTCAAAGCCTCTCTGTTTACTCTATTAACGGCTCTTGGGCTATCTCTCTTTGTGGCTATACTATTTGGGGTTCTGTTGGGAACATATCCTCTACTCAATGCTATTTTTATGCCTACTATTAATCTATTGAGTCTGATTCCACCAGCGGCGACTGTGCCACTGCTTTTTGTTGCTTTTGATACGGGGTATGAACTCTCTGTGGTGATTATATTTATCTTTGTCTTTTTTGTCTTTGTCAAAGATATAGTTCATCAACTCTCTCAAATTCCCTCCAATCTATCGGTGTTACTTTTTACCAAAGGGGCTAGTGAGTTGGAGATAGCAAAAGAGAACTTTAGAATGATAATCCCTGGAATACTCACAAGCCTCAAACTAAATCTACCAATGGCTTGGGTAGGACTCTATTTTGCCGAGACATTGGGGTCTCAAGAGGGACTAGGTTATAGAACATTTATACTTAAACGGTTTATGGCTCATGATGTGATTATCCCCTATATTATAGTGGTAACGGTTATTGCTATATTCTTGTACTATATGATAGAGTTACTTATATCCAAGAGATACCCTTGGTATAACAATGGGAGTTGAGATGATTATTAGACTAAGAGATATAGATGTGGTATATGGTGAAAATGGTAGCCAAAAAACGATTTTGCACGATGTCAATTTAGATATAAAAGCAAATGAGTTGGTCTGTCTAGTTGGACCTAGTGGAGCAGGAAAGTCCTCTCTACTACGGCAGATTTTAGGAGTAGAGAGACCTGCAAAAGGCTCTGTAGAGGTAGCAGGAGAGCTAGTTAGAGGTCCAAATAGAGATATAGGCTTCATCCCTCAATCATACTCTCTTTTTCCAAACCTAACAGCTTTAGAGAATGTAATGCAGGGGCTTTTTCTTGATGAGAAATCTTTTATTGAAAATATATGGATAGATATATTATCAACACTATATATAAAGACAGCCTATATGAAGAGAGTAGAGCAGAAGGCTCTAAAGTATCTCAAAATGGTAGATATGGATAGTCATAGTGCCAAATACCCTTTTGAGCTATCAGGAGGACAGAAACAGAGAGTAGCAATCGCCTCTGCATTAGTAATGAAACCCAAAATAATTCTAATGGATGAGCCTTTTTCGGCACTAGACCCCGAGAGTAAAATGAGCATCAGAAAAGCTTTACTAAAAATCCAAAGAGAACAGGGTTTGACTATTATCTTTGTAACCCATGATTTGGATGGTGATGTCCCTGCTCTAGCAACGAGGCTTATTGCCCTAACGAAATATTATGATGGTGGCGAACATATAGGAGCAAAAATCGCCTTTGATGAGGCTCACCCCATGCACGGAAAAAATCTAACTATAAATGATAGGATGTTCAACCCTCAAACAGATGAGTGGATAGAGAGGGTCAAATATGAGTGTTTCTCTCCTGATGTTCGGCAGAAAGTTTGGGAGTTTTCGCTTTATCACAAAAATGCTATTGTGAAGGAGAATGATTAAAAAAGAGAATACTCCTCTCTAATCTTGGGCAACATAGACCTATCAAGTGCATAGACAAAGGCATAATTAAAGTAGGAGTTTTTCAAAATCTCTCTAGCATCATCTATACTCTCATACCAATTTGGTCTATCTACTCCATCTACCTTTGTTTTTGGAGGAGTTAGCACAATAGTCTTGACCCAAGCACCATTATATCTAACATACTCTCGTGCTTTGTATATATCCTTTAGGTTATCAGTAAATATTGCTACTTTGTCACTTTTGCTAGGTTTCATAACATGCAAAAAACCATCAATAAAAACAGGAACAAAGTGTTTGGTATATCTGACTCTATCTAAATCATATGGCAAATAATGCTTATCACAAAACTCTACAACTCTCTGTAGATAGTCAACATGAAAGGGGGTAATATCCTTCTCTTGATATATATAACCATTGATTTTAAATGTAGTTTTAAAAAGTGTATCTGTAATAATCTCACAACTTGCATCTTTGTTGAGGATAGATACATCAGGTTTTATCATCTTCATAAGCTCACTATTGGTTCCTACAAACATCTTGATATTTGAGTTTAGAATCTTCTCAAACATCTTTCGCCAATCATCTGGTAGAATCTCTATATTGCTCTTTTTGGTTAGTAGCATCTTGAGAAATGATAACTCATGCTCATTAAATAGATAAAAATTCGCTTCACGAGAGATTAGAACATATCTAATCAGTCTAAAAGCAGCCTTTTGAATATCTTCTACTTGAATCCATGCCACTTCACTATCTGAGACCTCAATATTAGAATCAGAGAATATAATAGCATAAGCACCATTCTCTAAAGCCTTTGCAATATCATCACTATTATTGGAGATAAACAAATCACCCTCATCTATTTTAGAAGGGTAAACAGTGACCGAGTTGATAGCTCTAATAGTAGGTTCAGATACAACTCTACCATTTGTTAAATTTAATAAATCTTCTATTTTCATCTCTATCCTAGCTTATTGGTGTGCCAACTATTTTTGGCTTCTCTGGACGGATTAGAGATAGACCATTTTTATCTTTGGCAGCGAGTAGCATACCCTCACTCTTCATTCCCATAAGTTTTGCTGGTTTTAGATTTGCTACTAAACAAGCTTGTGTTCCTACCAAATCATCAGGAGAATACCACTCTTTGATACCTGCTACTACCTGTCTTGGTTTATCCTCTCCAATATCTACCTGTAGGAGCAGAAGTTTTTTGCTCTTTTTAACCTCTTGGGCTTCGACTATTGTCCCTATCTTTAGAGAAGTTTCAAAGAATTGGTCTATACCGATAAGTGCTATACCCTCCTCTTTTTTTGACTCCTGTTTCTTCTCTTTTTTAGGCTCTTGGACTGTTTTTTTCTCTGCTAAAAGTTGCTCCTCTATTCTAGGGAATAGTGGTGTTCTCTTTTGGGTTACAAATGGAGCTAATATCTCACCATCTCTTATAATCTTTTCAAAACTCTGTGGAGTTATCTCAAATCCAAGTGCTTGAGCTATAGTATCTGTGGTCTTTGGCATTACAGCATGTAGCATTAGTGATACTTTGGCTAAAATAGTAGCAATTAGACCATTTAGAGCCATTGTCTCTTCTATTTTGCCCTCTTTTATCATTGTCCAAGGTTGGTATCTATCTATCGCCCTATTTGCTACTGTTAGTGGTCTCCAAAGCTCTTCAAGATATTTATGGAGTTGAAGCTCAAAAAGCATAGGCTCTAGCTTCTCCAAAGAGGTCTGAACCTCATCTAGCTCTGCTTTGTAGTATTTTTCAACCAAATCACACTCTACCCTACCCTCAAAATACTTTCCACTCATACCAATCAATCGGTTTAACAAGTTCCCAAGGTCATTACCTAAATCGGAGTTGATTCTATCTATAAGAGCCTTTTGAGAGAAATCACCATCTCCACCAAAAGGGACTTCACGAAGCATAAAGTATCTAAAGTTCTCTAAACCATAAGCATCTGCTACCTCTTTTGGATTTACTACATTGCCTTTTGATTTGCTCATCTTCTCGCCATTTCTAGTCCACCATCCATGAGCACCGATATGTTTTGGTAGAGGTAAATCTAAACTCATTAGAAATGCTGGCCAGTATATAGCGTGAAATCGCAGAATATCTTTGCCTATTAGATGGACTCTAGCAGGCCAAAAATTCATATTCTCTTCACTACCACCATAGCCTAGAGCAGTTACATAGTTCATCAAGGCATCAAGCCAAACATACATTACATGTTTTGGGTCATCAAAACTCTCTGGAAGCTTTACACCCCAATCAAAACTAGTTCTAGTAACAGAAAGGTCATTTAATCCACCCTCTACAAACCTAATAACCTCATTTCTTTTGCTTTTTGGTAATATACAATCAGGGTTATCTCTGTACCAAGCCAAAAGTCTCTCTTCATAGTTGGAGAGTCTAAAGAAGTAGCTCTCCTCCTCAACTACATTTGTACTCTTTCCACAATCAGGACAGAACTCCCCATCAACTAGTTGTAACTCAGGAAAAAAGGTCTCACACGAAATACAATAGTGACCACTATATGTATCTTTGTAAATATCCCCATTTTTATACATAGTAGAGAATGCCTTTTGAACACCTCTCTTATGCTCTTCGTCTGTAGTTCTGATAAATTTATCATAAGAGATGTCAAACTCATCCCATAGGGTTCTAAATGTAGCAGAAATCTCATCAGCATACTCTTTGGTATCTCTACCTCGTTTTTTGGCAGACTCCTCTATCTTTTGACCATGTTCGTCAGTTCCTGTGAGAAAGAATGTATTGTGACCAATAAGGCGAGAGTATCTAGCTAGTGTATCAGCTATAATAGTTGTATAGGCGTGTCCGATATGAGCAACATCATTAACATAATAGATAGGTGTTGTAATATAAGATGATTTGTGACAAGATGACATTTTAGTATTCCTTAAACAGATGAGTTTGGATTTAAATTTTGGAATTTTAACTAAATATAGCTTTATATAATCTCTTTGGAGAGGGCTTAATGGTTATTTACATCAATAAAACAGAGTTTATCTTTGACATACTCCCCATGCCTAAAGGCAGGGGATTCTAAGCTCAAACAACA
>CAZSHP010000115.1:0-5266 GCA_964606545.1 uncultured Sulfurovum sp.
TTTAATATTGTTTTAAATAATTTTCTATTGTTTCAGAGACATGTTAGAGATACTCAAAGCCATAGAGAAATAGACTTTTAGCCTTACGCCCATGTTTTAGGGTTTTAATAGGTTTAGTTTCATTTAACCATTCTCCAATAATATGATACCAGACAAAAGCCAAACTTAAAATTGCAATTATGGAATCTATCTTCTTATTTTCAGAAAGATGCGTCTCTTCAAGATTAAAACCTCGAATCTTATAAGCAGAAAAAAGAGTCTCTATTTCTCATCTTTTTTTATAGAAGTCGCTTGACACGAGACTTTTGTGGAGGTTTTGAAGGTTTAATTTAATCAAAAATAGTACTTTAATCTATTTTATCTATAATGTTAAACTATATTTTCACATAAAAGGGTAATTTTGAATATTCATAAACTAAAAATTAGAAAAGTTGCACCCGTTGTTGTTCCTTTTATTATATTGATGTTGCTTTTAACAGGACTCTCTTTGACGAAAATAAAAAAGGTATTGACTGACCAAGCTTACTCTAAACTTATAACATCAAGAGGTATGAAAAAACAGCATATTGAGGAGTTTTTTGATAGAAGAATTAAAGATATTGAGATATTAGCAAAAAGTAATTGTGTCAAAACTCTGGTAAATAGTTTAAGTAATCCAGACAAATATCTACATAGTAAAAATGTAATTCAATCTGAAGAGTATCTAAAAGAGTATATAAAAAAATATGATTATCTAAATATGATACTAATCTCTCCTAGTGGAATTGTTAAATATACTCAAGCACAAACAATAAAACTAGGAGAAGACCTAAATAGTAAAAATCAAGAAAAAAATTATCAACTAAGTAAAATATATAGACGAGTATTAGAGTCTAAAAAAACAAGATTTGTCGATATGAAACCTCATAAACTTTTTGGTGGTAGAGAAATGATGTTTATAGCTACTCCTGTTTATGTAGATGATATTTTTAAGTCTATACTTGTTTTTCAAATATCAGATATTGAACTCTCCAAGATTTTGACTTTTGATAAGGGATATGGGAAGACACAAAAAGATTATATAATAGGTGGTGATAGTTTTGAAGAAAAAGATGGTAAAATGTGTGCATCAACTCATAGTTATAGAGCTTCATTAGCTGTAAAAATAGGAAATTGTATTACTCCAGTTAGACAAAAAGTTCTTTGTGGTCATAAAAGCGGTAAAGAGATAGTCAAAGATTGTGATGGAGATAGAGTTTTGAGTGTATATGCAAAATTAGATATTCCTGAAGATTTACATTGGGCTATAATATCAGAAATTGACGAAAGTGTAGTTTTATCTATTCCTAATATTATTAGAGATACCTCTATTAGAGATGCTATGTTATTTATCTTTATTATTGTTGTTGTTATAATATTTTTTATATATAAAGAGTCCAAACATGAAGAGGAGGTAGCTCAAAAAAATAGGGAAATGAAAGAGACCTTGCAAAGTAGGGTTGCAGAAGAGGTTATAAAAAATAGAGAACATCAAGAGTTACTTTTTCAACAATCAAAAATGGCATCTATGGGTGAGATGATAGGAAATATTGCTCATCAATGGAGACAACCTTTAAATGCCCTTAGTGCATTGAATGTAGGTTTGGCAATGAAATTTAATGCAGGTAGATTAACAGAAGAGGAAATTCATATATTCAAGGATAAATCTAATCATATCATACAAAAAATGAGTGATACTATTAATGATTTTAGAAACTTTTTTTATCCTAAAAAATCTGTAGAAAAATTTCGAATAGATGAGGCGATAGAAGATGCGATTAATTTTATAAAAGGTTCATATAGAATCAATAATATAAAATTAATAAACTATACCTCATGTAAAGTAGAGATAAAAAATCATAGAAATGAGTTGATACAGGTTTTGTTGAATATTTTTAACAACTCAAAAGATGCTATAAAGGAGTTTAACAGTAAAAACGGTATAGTTATTGTAGATGTTATAATCTTGGAAAATAGTCTAAAAATAACTATTCAAGACAATGGAGGGGGAATAGACCAAGAAATTATAGATAGAGTTTTTGAACCATATTTTACTACAAAATTCAAAGATGAAGGTACAGGAATTGGACTTTATATGTCAAAAATGATAATTGAAGAGTCAATGGGAGGTAGATTGAAATTAGAAAATAGAGATTCTGGGGTATTAGCAACGATTAAATTAGGAATACATTAAAGCATAATTAAACAATTTTTATGATATGCTCTCTTTTTACAAAAAAGGATAAAAATGGAACTGGATAATTTTACAATACTTTATGTAGAAGATGACATTGATACACAGGAGTTGATTGTAGATATACTTCAATGTCATTTCAAAGAGGTCTTTGTAGCAAGTGATGGACAAGAGGGGTTTTTAGTATACAAAGAGGAGCGTCCAGATATAGTGCTTAGTGATATAAGTATGCCCATAATGGATGGATTAGAGATGAGTGAAGCTATAAAGGAGTTGAATCCTAAACAGCTAATTGCTCTTTTTACTGCTTTTAATGAGCCAGAGTATCTTCAAAAAGCTGCAGAGTTGGGGATAGATACATATATAATGAAACCACTTGACGAAAAACAGTTTTTTAATTCGTTAAAATTTTTGGCTATGTCAATAGATACAGCAGTATAGAATATAAGGAGGTAAAATGTCTAATCAATTACATAAAATTTGTGATTTGATTAATAACAAGGAGAGTTTAGAGGATGAGAAGGAGTTTAAGTTAGCCTCTGCAACTCTCGTTTGTGATGTTGTTCATAATGTTATTAATTCAGATAAAAAACAGCAACAGAGATATTGTCAACTTTTTCAAGATAGGCTAAATTTACCTGTAGATGAACTTGAAAGAATCAAGAGCAGTATAGATATAGATAGAGCTACTGTAGATGAAAAGATTGTCTATATCAAAGAGGCACTTGGTAATAGTAGATATGAGATTATGGAGTTTTTAAAGATACTAAATAGATTCATTGTTCTTGATGGTTGTAATCGAGAGAGTTATATGGAGTTTGAGATTATTAGAGATAAATTTTTGGAGGAGTTCTATTAATTTTCATATTTGTTGCTAAATTTTATATTATAATTTTTTTATATATAAACAAAGGATAGAATATGAAAACTTTCTCGACAATAGCAGTCTTTTTACTACTTCAATCATCTTCAACGTTTGCAACACAGGCTCGTCACTATCTACAACGAAAATTGATTAATCATTTTTAGGTCGGTGATACCGACCTAATGGTTATTTGATTTTGAAATTGGTATTTTTTAGAGTTTTAAATTTTGATAACTCTTTTTCATCTTCTAAATTTAACTTTGTGACGGCTTTTGGGTTTACAATATAGTAACCTAGTGTTAACTCAATCTCGTCTCCACTTTTGAGAGCTTTATTAAATTTAATCACTCTTTGTTCGTTCCCTTTTATCATATTATCTTTTACTACCTCTGTAGCTAACCATGGCATAGATGGTTTACCTGCTGTTCCTATAGTCTTGATGAATGTATGAATTTTTAAATCTTCTCTCTTTCCATCTCTTAGTAGTGTAGTTTTTAGTTGGACAACTCTAAGTGGGTGTGTTAATAAATTGTGAGGTGCTTGATTATGTATAGTTACTTCAAATCCATTAGTTGACTTTTTATAACTCATCTTAATATATTTAGATAGTAGCATCGCTCCATTTCTAGCTCCTGCAAAACCATGAAAAGCGTGTGTTTTACTCTGTCTAATAGTAGTGCTAGTTCCTTCAACTTGTGGCATATGGCATGTGATACAGTTACTCTCTCTGCTCTTTGCACTTGAGATATCTGTTGTACATACATTGAAACCTTTTCCATTCTGTTTGTGAGAGTGACATCCCATACATATTTTACCAGTATAAAAATCCCTATTTCTATAGTCTATATCATGATATGGTGAACCTGTAGTCTCTTTGATTAGTCCTAACCATGAACTCTTCTCTTTGTATTCTACCTTTTTATCCTCCATACCTTTTTCTGCTGAATAGAGTGTTTTAGGTTTGCTCTCATAGATATTTGTATTGGATTTTGGATGCTTCTCTATAGCTGTAATAGTGTGACAGGAGAGACATGTAATACCTTGGTGTGTTTGAGCTTTCTTCTCCCCTGGAGCATGGCATTTGGCACATTTATAGTTATTTTTTGCCTTTGCAGGGTGTTTATCCCATATAGCTTTATGGACTTTATCCTCTTTGACTGTTGACTTTTTATGAAAAGATTGTTGAAACTCATTATAGATGGTTGGGTGACACCCTTTACATGTATTTAGTTGATTTGCTGTTAGTTGTATAGATAACAGAGACAGCAATAGTAGAGTTGAACGCATTTTTATCTCCTTGGATTAATAAGAGAAATTTTATCCTATTTCTACATACTATTCTTTGATTATCATCAACCCGATAAGTAGAGCAAATTATAATAATAAAAAATTATATAATAGAGAAAGTTATGTTATAATAGCTCTAATGAAAAATAGTCTAATAGCCATACTCTTTACGCTATATTTTGGTAATCTTAATATCTATAAATCTAAACTCAACTATGAGTCTAAAACTACTAGATGTTATCTTGGGGCTATTTTTTCAAAATCAAAAAAATATTAGACTAGGGGAGTCTCCACTATATCCGATACGAGATGAGAATCTAAATATAGTTTTGCTAATAGGAGAGAGTATGAAATATGATAATTTTGTGGAGTCAAAACTAAAAGAGCAATCGTTTTTCTATAAGGAAATCTACTCTGGAGCTATAAATACAGATGTCTCAGTGCCTCTACTTCTAAACTCTAAAACCAATCCACTGGAGCTTAACTATAAAAATGAGACAAATCTATTTAGATTAGCAAAAAAGAGCAATTTTAATACCTTTTTTATATCAATACAGACTCAAAAGAGTCTGCAATATATCGATAAATATCTACAGAGAGAGTATCTCTAACATGTCTCTGAAACAATAGAAAATTATTTAAAACAATATTAAATAATTCTATGATATGATAGCATCATGAAAAGGTATATTAAATTATGTGATTATGCAAAGAACCATTCAGTAACCTATAGAACAGCATGGAATAGATTTAATGCAGGGAAGATTCCAAATAGCTTTAAAAACAGGGATGGTCAAATTTTAATTGAAGTTATAAATGAAAGAAATATTGATGTTGCAATATGAGTATGCTAAGAACATATAAGCTAAAACACTCAATAAATGGAGGAAAACAGAAAAAAA
>CAZSHP010000116.1:0-5263 GCA_964606545.1 uncultured Sulfurovum sp.
CTAGGTGAGGTGAAACTTGGGATGTAGAAAAATCATAAATAGAGCTAAAAATTCTATTTTCTATGATTTTCTATTGAAAAAGATACTATAATACACGAAAACAAAAGAGGCGAAAGATGAAAAATGAGGTGAAAACACAGAGACTATTTAAGGGTTACTATATATTTATTCGAGATTTTCTAAAAGCTCTCTTTGAAGATAAACTTAGTTATTACTCATCAAGCTTAAGTTTTTATACCCTCTTTTCTATTATTCCTCTACTAGTTATAGTTCTATCTATTTTTACAAATCTACCTATATTTGATAATATATATCAGGAGATTCAAAAAATGCTTTTTGAAAATCTCATGCCAGTAAATTCACAAGAGATACTAATCCATATAAATGAGTTTGTAGATAACTCGGGAAAATTGGGTGTAGTGGGTATGGTATATGTACTCTTTGCATCAATGATGTTTTTTAAAAACTATGACTATATAGTCAATGATATATTTGAGACAAAACCTAGAAGTTTTTGGTCTTCTATCTCTGTATATTGGACACTAATAACACTTACTCCTATTTTAATGGTACTCTCTTTTTATCTCTCAGGCTATATACAGGAGATGTTAGATAAAAATGAGTTAACAGCAGGGATAGAGTCTATTACTATATTGCCATATCTAATTGTATGGGGAGTCTTTTTTCTAGCTTATAAAATATCTGCTAATACTCATGTATCTACTCTAGCATCCACTATAAGCTCTTTTATAGCATCTCTAGCTTGGTATATGGCAAAAATAGCTTTTATCTTTTATGTTATGCACAATAAGACATATCTTAGTATATATGGTGGTTTGAGTATACTACTTTTTTTCTTTTTATGGATATATATCTCTTGGGCAATATTTCTACATGGACTAAAGTTCTGTTATATATTGGATAGAGATGATGAGATTAATGAGATAAAGTAGATAAGAGAATCATTTAATATAATTCATTGACATTCTTAGCGAAATATGATAGAATTTCGACCTAAGTTTATTTTAATAAAAAAGGAACCAATATGTATAAACTTTTAATTGCACCTTTAATCTTTTTATTCTGTAGAAACAAAAGAGGCTATAATGTAGTCAAAGTGGGTATTTCTGTAAAAAAACTATAATAATAATATAATAACCCAACAGAGTAGATGAAGTAATACAGAGAAAAACACAGCCGTAGCTCCAATGTCTTTTGCCGCTTTTGCTAGTGGATGTTTCTCTTTTGTGACCAAGTCAACGACATTTTCGATAGCAGAGTTTAGTAACTCTACAATCAAAATTATTACAAATGTAACTATAAGTACAAGTTTATATATTAACTCAAATGGCAAAAGATATATGAGTGGAAAAAATATTAAAGCAAAAGCTAACTCTATCTTGAATGATGTCTCTGTCTTGATAGCATGAACTAGCCCCTCTATGGCATATCTTGAGTTGTTAAATATAGTATACTTAGGTTTATTATTCATAATATTTATAGTCCAAATGTAACAAATATCTGTCCATTACGAACATCTATACCTTTTACTAACCCTGAGACCGAACTCGCTTTTTTGAGATTATATATAGGTTTTTTGGCGATTGTCTCTGCAATAATAGTTCCAATAACACCCTGTATACCATCAGGTAGATTTTTCATAAGAGATTGATTTTGGAATTTAATAGTATTTACCATAGGATTTTTGAGATATAGGTTTTGAGTAGTCGCATCATAACTTACACCCGAAGCTAGATTTATAGTTCCTGAGATTCCATTTGGAATCAAGAAGTTTGTAAACTTAAATGTTGTACCCACACCTAGTTGGTCTTTGCCTTTCTGTCCCAATATATTTGGGTCAGATATATTTAGTGTTCCACTTATTATACCATACTGTAGTTTTCTATTTACAGGAAACTTCTCTGCTAGTGTTGAGTTTACTACATTCATCGGTATAGCAAAAGAGTAACCTCTTCCCTGTGGGTCAACGGCAATACATCCACCAAATAGCCCCAGAAAAACAACAACCATCAAAATCTTTTTTAACATCTCTCTCTCCTTATTAATTATATTATCCTCTACTCATCAACAATTCCATGCTTTTTGTTATAATTTCGAATTTTACGAAGATAAGCATCTCTCTTTCTTTTACGCATATTTGCTCTTCTACTTAGGTGTATTTTTGCCAAGGTCTCATCTACTTGTAGATAGTCATATTTAACCATTTGAGATACGACATTATAAAACATAGGTGCAGCAGTTTGTGATGCGAAATATACCTTTTTAGGTTTTATAACAAGTACCCCAATTGTATATTTATTACCAAATTTATCATTGACAAAACCATAAAAACTACTATGATACTCATCTATATATTTACCTTTGTATGCAATATGAGCTGTTCCTGTTTTGCCTCCTACTTCCAGTCCATCATACTGTGCAGCAGAGCCTGTACCAATCTCTACAACATCCATCAAGATATTGTGTACTACCTCTGCTGTCTTTGGAGAACATGCTTTTAGAGGGAGGGTATCGAGATTTATATCATATTGTCTACCATGATTATCTGTAAGATAATCTACTATTTTAGGAGTTACTGCTATACCACCATTGTTAAAGGCACTATATGCTTTTACTAATTGCATAAAATTTGTATACATACTATATCCATAAGCAGAGTTTGCTCTGTAGGTTGGATAGTCCAAAAGATGTGCTGGTTGTATTTTTCCATGCAACTCTTTTGAGAGGTCTATACCACTCTTTTGTGCTAATCCAAAATTACGAAATCCATCATATAACTGTTTTCCTGTAAGTCTCCATGCTATTTTAGAGATTCCAATATTAGATGAGTATATAACAATACCTCTAGGTGTTAGAGCCTTGAAATAACCATCATCTGTAATAGTATAGTTATCATTTACTCTATATTTTCCTCCAAGTTTTATCTTTTCATATAAATCAACTTTTCCATTATCAAGAGCTATAGATAGAGTAAGAGGCTTAATAACTGAACCTGGTTCATATAGATACTCTGCAAAGTTAGGGTTTAGTGCTTTTACATCGCTTTGTTGAATATTATCTGGGTCAAACCGTTCAGAGGATGCCAAGGAGAGAACCTGACCTGTTGTAGAGTCCATTACAGCTACTAAAATCTCCTCTGCTCCGACCTGCCTTTTCATCTTGTCAACAGCCTTTTCGACAGCCTCTTGGAAATTCAAAGCTATACTTAGGTGCAAATCCATCCCATCTACACGAGAGACCTTTTTACTCTTGCCTGTTCGTATAACAGTACCCAACGCATCTCTTTTCCCCTTTATTAAACCATTCCTATCAGGTGCTAGATAGCTAGTGTATGCCTTCTCTAGTCCTTTGATTGCAACAGGAAATTTATATCCATTTTCATTCTTTACCTGCATATATCCAACTGTTGGTGTTAGAAGCTTTTTATGAGGAAAGTAGCGTTTTTCACTATAAGCTATAATATCTAAACCTAAAACTAGATGAGGTTTACTTCTATCTAATGGTCTAAATATCTTCATTCTATTCATCTTATGACCCAATGAGATTAGGTCACTTGCTAATCTCACATCTATATTGTCACTCAAAATAATTCTACCCTTAATAGCTTTTCCATGTCTATCTCTAAATTTACTCTCTATCTCTGTTCTAGGGATTCCACTATATATACTAAAGAGATTGAGAAAAAGCTCTCTCTTTCTTGGGTCTATGCTTCTCGTATGTACCTCTGCTCTATAGAGTTTTTGACTATAGCTTAGGGCATAACCATCAGATGATATTATTGCACCCCTTGTAGCTTTATCCTCTACTGTTGCATACTTTTTATCTGTATTTCTATCACCATTTATAGTCACAGCTATTGTAATAAGGAAAACAATTAACAAAAAGGCAATAATCATAAATATGCCAAGCAGTATACTACTTCTATATCGTATAATTCTATTTCCAGTATACTCTTCTTCCATACTACCTCAGTTAATAAAATATTCTCGTGCCATTTTACTATTTTTTTTACAAAATTTCGATAAAATACCGTAAACTAACATAAAAAAGATAAATATATGATTGACAAACCCCTATTTGGTGCAACTATTATACTGTTACTCATGGGACTGATTATGAGTTATTCACTATCTGCTTATGCTGTAATTCAGCATGGATTCTCTGATGCACACTTTTTTTTAAGACAACTAGCAGCAGTTTCTCTAGGAATTACATTTATAATAATACTCTCCAAACTAGACCCCGATAGGTGGTTTAAACCTATTGGTGTAGTGATGTTTCTGCTCTTTTTAATTATCCTACTACTTATGCCTCTTCTCCCTGAAACACTTGTTCGCTCTGTAGGTGGTGCTAAACGATGGGTAAATCTAGGTTCCGTCTCTATCACACCTGTGGAGTTTTATAAGATTGGATTTATTATGTTTATCTCTTGGAGTCTTGTACGAACAAGACTCCCAAAAGGTAAAATGGAGCTTAGAGATGAGATAAAGCTTTTTATTCCATATCTCGTTGTCCTAGTTATCTCTACTCTACTTATAGCTGTTTTCCAAAAAGATTTAGGACAGACTGTTGTTATCTCTGCTACTCTATTGGTTCTCTTTCTTCTTGTTGGTAGTAGTTTTAGGTTCTTCTCTATACTATTTGGAATCGGTATTTTTGGGCTAACTATACTTATTATTACTCAACCTCATAGACTAAAGAGAATCAAGGAGTGGTTTTTATCTTTTGACAACTCAGCTAACAGGTTAGAGACCTATCAAATATCAAACTCCCTAGATGCTATACACCATGGAGGTTTTTGGGGACAGGGGATAGGAGATGGACAGTATAAACTCGGTTTCCTCTCAGAGGTACATACCGACTTCGTTTTAGCAGGGATGATGGAGGAGTTAGGATTTTTATCCATACTTCTTGTAGTTTTAACTATGCTATTTATAATATTTAGAATATTCAAAATAGCTGCTAGAGTTGATAACCCTAGCTACTATCTATTTTGTGTAGGTGCTGCACTTCTCTTGGCTTTTTCATTTCTTATAAATAGTTTTGGTATCTCGGGGATTACACCTATCAAGGGTATAGCTGTACCATTTATAAGCTATGGAGGTTCACAGATAGTTGCATCGTGTATTAGTATAGGTCTAATCTTGATGATTTCCAAAAAAGTAATAGTAAAAAGAGGGAGATAGTATGAGTATAGTAATGACAGGTGGTGGCACAGGTGGTCACTTAGCAATTATAAAAG
>CAZSHP010000117.1:0-5217 GCA_964606545.1 uncultured Sulfurovum sp.
GACTCATAGCTTTCATCGCATCATGATATTTTATATCACCTGTCAAAAAACAGTCAGCCTCAACCTCATCCATGAGTGAAGCCCCTGCTCCTGTAGTTAGTGCTATTGAGGTGATTCTGTTTTTTGGCGATACAACCCTTAAGGTCTCTAAATTTAGCTTTGATTTTAGATGATTTAATAGTTCATCTCTGCTCCACTCACCTGTAGTTCTACAGATAAACTCATCTTCAAACTCTTTTTTAAATCCCAAAACCTTCTCAAAAACAAAACTGTTTAGATGTGTTTTATCAAAATTGGTGTGCATTGCAATTAATGATAGATTCTTTTTGACCATTATCTCTATTAGATTACTCGGATAGGTAGAAAAATCCAACTGTTTTAATCCTGAAAATATTATAGGGTGATGGACTATAAATAGAGTGTTCTCTTTGGCTTGATTTAGAGTATGATAATCTACATCTAACCCTATGGCAATTTGCTTAAACTCTCGGTTCATATCGCCTATAAGTAGACCTGAATTATCCCATTTTTCTTGGAGTTCAAAGGGGCTTATTTGATTTAATTTTTGGTATATTTCTGATATTTTCATATTTGATTCCATGTTTGTGTCGGGATTGGGGCATCCCGACCTACGCGTTTACGCGATTATTTCGTTCTGCTTCTTGCTCTTTATACAATTTCGCACATCCAATGGATAATTCACGAACTTTTAATATATAATTTTGTCTTTGAGCTTGTGAAATAGCTTTTCTAGCATCCAAAACATTAAAGGCATGAGAGGCTACCATACACTGGTCATAAGCAGGAAGAGGTAATCCATTATCAAGACACAATTTACACTCTGCCGAAGCATCATCAAAATCTTTTAAAAGCTTCTCTACATTTGCTACCTCAAAGTGATACTTACTAAACTCATACTCACTCTCTTTATGCACATCTGCGTAAGTTGTAATATTATCACCTTGTCTGTTCCAAACAATATCAAAGACACTCTCAACCCCTTGTAGATACATAGCAAGTCTCTCCGTACCATAAGTAATCTCAACAGCCACAGGGTCACAAGCGATTCCTCCAACTTGTTGAAAATAGGTAAATTGAGTAACCTCCATCCCATCAAGCCAAACCTCCCAACCAAGACCCCAAGCCCCCAAAGTTGGTGATTCCCAATTGTCTTCTACAAAACGAATATCATGCTCTTGAAGATTAAGCCCTAAATACTCTAAAGATTTTAGATAAAGCTCTTGGATATTATCAGGAGATGGTTTGATAAGAGCTTGGAACTGATAATAAGCCCCTAATCGATTTGGATTCTCTCCATATCGTCCATCTGTTGGTCTTCTACTTGGCGCTACATAGGCTGTTGACCACGGTTTGCTATCTAAGCTTCTTAGAAGTGTAGCAGGATGAAAAGTTCCTGCTCCTGCTGGTATATCGTAGGGTTGGACTATATTGCATCCTTGGTCTGCCCAAAACTGTTGTAGTTTTAGGAGTAGTTGGCTAAATGTTAAGCTATTTTTGTTCATTTATATCCTTCTCCTTGGTAATTTCACTCTCTTTTAAATTTTCTTTATTAGATTTGAGTTTTCTAAAGATTCTATTGGTGGTACAGGTAAATCATTATATTTATTATGTTTTAATTTTATAATAGTACCTCTACCGTGCTTGAGTCTAGCTCTACCTTTTTAGCTTTGCTGATTCTATCCTCTTGTAGCTTTACTTTTAGTTCGTCATCTTGTAGTGCCATGATTTGGATTGCTAGGTATGCTGCGTTTACTGCTCCTGCTTTGCCTATGGCTACTGTACCTACAGGCATACCTGAGGGCATCATTACTGTGCTTAGCAAGGCATCTTCTCCTCTTAGCTCTCCACTTGCCATTGGTACGCCTATTACTGGTTTGGTTGTTGCTGCGGCTAATGCTCCTGCTAGGTGGGCGGCCATTCCTGCTGCTGCTATGAATACTTGTGAGCCTTTTGTTTCTGCCTCTTTCATGTAAGTTTTGGTTCTATCTGGGCTTCTGTGGGCCGATGAGATTATTAGCTCATATGGGACTCCAAATTTCTCTAGTGTCTCAGAACAGTTTTTCATCACCTCGTAGTCGCTTTTGCTTCCTATTACAATTGATACAAATTTCATATTTTTTCCTAACCATTTTTATTACGCGAATAATACCGATTTTTCTCTTCAATTTAACAAAAATATAGGGTTAGGTGGATAAAATTCATTTTTTAATAAACATAAATATAAGGAATACCAAAATGGGACTTTTTGATAAATTTTCATCAACAGTAGAATTAACCCCAACAGTTGCTGTGGCAACAGCTATGATATATATGATGTCGTCAGATGGTGAGATAGCAGAAGAAGAGATGCACTATTTGGCTATGACTCTTCAATCTTTTGGTAACCCACAAGAGATTATTGATATGGCATCTAAGTATGCTAAAAAAAATAATCTTGGTGTATTTCTAAGAGAATCAAACAAAATGTTAAATGATGACCAAAAGATGACTATTTTGGCAAATCTAATAGATGTGCTTCTCTCTGATGGAGCTGCAGAAGAAGAAGAGCAGGAGCTATTTTATCGATTTACAGAGGCGTATGGTGTAAGTGATGACGAGATTCAGCCATATATTGATATTATCTCTGTCAAAAATGATTTTGCTATCTTTTTAGAGACTGAAGCAGTATAGAAAGGGGTAACACAATAGGAGGGGATGTGCCAAAGATAAAAAGCAATAAGACCGATAGGCTTATTGAAAAAATTGGTCTAAAATATTTCCTCCGTCTCTCTTCTAAAGTTAAAGCCGAAAGAGATATAAAACTAAAAGATATTTCATCTGATAGAGTACTACAAATCGTATCACAAAATATTACTATCAATGCAGTTATTATAGCTTTTTTAGTAGGTGCATTGACAACTGTTCCTGCAGTGATATTTGAGATGTATTACAAAGATAGTCATACTCCAAGCTCTTATTATATTACCCTTTTGATTATTACTCTTGCTCTTTTGGTTGTTGAGGTATCAATTCTCTATTGGTTGGGACTTAGAAGTGTATATACCCTATCATCTTTAACAGATTATGGAGATGAGAAGGGGCTTCCTTTGGAGTATAATGTGACAAATATGATGGTGAGGTCTGCATTGGAGATAGAAGACCCTGCTGTTGAGTATCTAGGAATTGACCCTCAGAAGTATGTTTCTAAAAAATGGTTAATCATCAGAGCCATACTTTATAAAGCAAAAATAGCACTTACAAGTATTACTATTAGATTTATACTTAAAAAAGTGGCAATGAGATATGGTGTTAGAGTAGAATTTATATGGATTGCTATTCCTGTTACTGCTATATGGGATGCAGTAGTTATGTATCGTGTTATCCAAGATGCTAAGCTAAGGCTTTTTGGGTATCATTTATCAAAATATATATCTCAAGAGATAATTACCGAAGAGGTTCTAAATAGCTACTCTCCTTCGGTCAAAGAGGGTTGTATTCGTGCAATATCTACTATTATGGTTTTATCCAAAAATTACCATCCAAATAGTATTATGTTATTAATTAGGTTAAATCAAAATTTAGCTATAAAAGAGGCAAAGGATTATGATAATTTGGATGAGTTTTTAGCGTATTTGGACTCTACAACGCCAAGAGAGAGACATCTACTTAGAAGTTTAGCAGGGGTATCGGCTATATTTGATGCCAAGCTAAATAGAGGTGAAAAAAAGGCTCTTAAAAAAATATTTGGAGAGGAAGAAGAGAGATATATGAGTTTTTCCAAAGAGTTGAAATCTCTGCTTCTTAGTGGCTCACTTCATCAGTCGGCTACTCTTTGTGAAGGAATAATTTCTAATGATAAAAGGAATATAAAATGAAAGTAATTATAATTTTAGCTATATTTTTTAGCATGGGATTGATATTTTTGATGTATAAAAGAGAAAATAATATAAAGAAAATGCTTTTTTCTTCAGTTTTGTTAGTAGGACTTATATCATTGGGTATTGTAGGGAATGTTATGCGTTCTCTTATGCCACTGTTTCTTGTACATATTGTAGCACTTGTTATTTCATATGTTGCTCTTATAATATATATATTGAGAGATAGGCTTTATTGGTATTTAGGACTACTCCCTGTTGGGACACTTACGATATATATTCTACTCGCTTGGGTAGGCAACGAGCATCTTGCACTACCTTAGTTTAGTTTTTGCTATACTTTTATCTGTTTCACTATTTGGGGGAGTTGATGCTTATTGGCTCAAACTATTACACTACAAAGATGGAGAGAGTCAGATAGATGATAGTAGTTTTTTCCTATCAGCAGATGGAAAAAACTCTCCTAGAGATGAGCTTGAAGCAACACTCCAATCTATAAAAAATAGTAATCCAAATGATATAAACTCTACACAGTGTCTATATCCTGCACGGACTAGATGGTTAAAAGAGAGGTTTCCAAACGAGAGTATAGAGGAGTGTAAATATCTAAAAGAGCATCTCAAAAAATTTGATTTTAAAACACTATATCTAGTCTATGCCTCATCATATATGAATTCTCCTGCTTCAATGGTTGGGCATACCTTTTTGAGGTTTGATAAAAATGAATCAATTCCACTACTCTCTTATGCTTTAAATTATTCTGCTCAAATAGATGATAATATTACAGCATTCTCTTATGCCTATAGAGGTATTTTTGGTGGTTTTAAAGGGAGATACAGTGTTGCTCCATACTATGAGATGGTGAAATTATATTCTGATATGGAGCATAGAGATATATGGGAATATAAGCTTAAACTAACTTCAAAGGAGATAGAGAGGGTTGTTCTTCATATGATTGAGATGGAGAGATACTACTCTATATACTATTTTAGCTCTAAAAACTGTTCATATAATCTATTGTGGTTTATAGATTTAGCAATAGAGAATGATTTGAGGTTGGTAGATAATTTTAACTATATCACAGCTCCTATAGATACAATAAAAGAGTTAAATAGATATGGGTTAATAGAAAAATCAATCTTTAGACCATCTCAAAATTCAAAAGCAGATAGTCTATATAAACTAATAGATAACAAAAAGATAGCTATAGAGTTTTTGGAGAGTGGAGATATATCTATTTTAAAAAGAGTACCAAAACAGGAGCAGATAGATATTATAAACTTATATCTAAAAAGGGGAACTAGCAGAGAGATTTTAAAATATAGAAGTAGATTGGGAGTAG
>CAZSHP010000118.1:0-5184 GCA_964606545.1 uncultured Sulfurovum sp.
AATGGCACGAACATTAATGAGATTTACAGGCGTTGGTGGACAAGGTGTTCTTCTAGCAGGTGAGATTTTTGCAGCAGCAAAGATTAAAACTGGTGGTTATGGACTAAAAACAGCAACTTATACCTCTCAAGTGAGAGGTGGTGCAACAGTTGTTGATATTACACTAGATGATGAAGAAATCTACTATCCATATGCAAATGATGGTGAAGTTAACTTTATGCTTTCAGTTGCAGATATAAGCTATCAACAGTTCAAAAGTGGTGTTCAAGAGGGTGGTACAATTGTAATTGAGCCAAATCTAGTAACTCCTACGGAAGAGGATAGAAAAAAGTGGAATATCATTGAGATACCTATTATTACTATTGCAAAAGAGGAAGTTGGAAATGTAATTACTCAATCAGTAGTTGCACTTGCTATTGCTAATAATTTTATGGATGCGATTGATGAAAAGACTCTTCTTGATACTATGCTTTCAAAAGTGCCAGAGAGATTTCATGAGCTTAATCTAAAAGCTTATGAGCTTGGTAAAAAATATGCTAAAGAGCAGGGTGCTTAAAGTAGTTAATAGTGAACAGTGAAGAGTAGCTTTTTTACTGTTTGCTATCATTATTATTTTTTTATTTTATAGGATTAGAATAGATTTCCTTTCCTATTTTTATGGACGAGAGTCCATATTCCCCCTATTTCCCACAACTTTTAGAGCTGTTATTATCCTGACCTAGAGAACCTAAGCCTCCTTGCATACAGCCTTTTGTAGGTTTATCTGACTTTTCTATATGTGGTTTACCTTTTGAATCCCAATTTACCTTGCCCCCATTGGCAAATACAGCGAATACCAAAAAGAGTAGTGTTATACTTAAAAATCTCATTTTTTATCCTTTGTTATGAATTGGTGCAAAGCACTCTATTGTCACTATTTTGTCATTTTAATTAAAAATAATAACTAAGAATTCTTTTTAAGTTTTGTCTTATTGTAAGACTAGTATATCATATTTTTTTGAAAAATAAAAGCTTTTTAAAGAAAATTACAATTATTTTTAAAAATTAAGGAAAAATTTACAATTATATGTTATGGGAAGTGTTATTGCTGTTATATATGCTATAAATTATATTGTTTTTTACAAAAAATTGAGGTAAATTTATAGATTTACCTCTCTACTTTTATGCTTTCGCATAACTAAGTAGTTATTTTT
Source organism: uncultured Sulfurovum sp. (assembly GCA_964606545.1). GTDB lineage: Bacteria > Campylobacterota > Campylobacteria > Campylobacterales > Sulfurovaceae > UBA1140. The sequence continues at coordinate 1,194 of CAZSHP010000118.1, forward strand.
TTTGATATATAGAGGATTTCCACCATTTTTACGAAGTTTTTTAAATTTACTTCTATATCTTCGAACTTTTTTTCTCAAAGCTATATACTCTTTGCCTTTTAGTTTATTGACCAAAGTTTTATGTTTTGATACTCTGACATATCTAGCAGGATTGATAGCTTTACCTCTTTTGTACATTCCAAAATGAAGGTGGGGACCAGTACTTCTTCCAGAGCTTCCAACATATCCGATAACTTTACCTTGTGGAACCCATGAACCTACTTTTAACCCTTTTCTATAGCGACTCATATGTGCATATAGACTTACAAGTCCATTGGCATGTTGTATCTTGATACAACGACCATATCCACCTTTCCATCCTTTGTAGATGATTTTGCCTTTTGCTGTCGATTTTATAGGTGTTCCTGTACAATTAGCATAGTCTATGCCTAGGTGAGCTCTATATCTATGTAGTATAGGGTGGTATCTTCTATGAGTAAAGCCTGACGAGATTCTCGTATGACTGATTGGTCTAATATATGGTGTGTAGCTCTTTTTTACTATTTTGTACTCTTTTCCAAGAGAGTCATAGTATCTACCATCTTTTGCTAGATAATTATAGTAACTCTTTTTATTTATAGTAATATGAGAAGCTAAAATCTTAGGATTTTCAATCGCTTTGCCCTCTCTTCTCCTCTGCTCATAGAAGATGGATATTTTATCACCTTTTTTTATCTTTTTTAGATTGAGGGTTTTGTAGGCCTGTTTTAGAGATTCGATAAGTCCTTTGCTATGAGTTTTATTATATAACTCTTTTTCAAATGATTTTTTTACAACTAGATGTATTGACCCTTTTAATGTCTCAAAAGGGATTGGTTCTAGTGATAGTTTTTTTTTATTTACTATCTCAATCTGTAGCTCATCTGTGACAGGTATTATTATTTTACCTTTTTTTATAAAATATTTTTGTCCACTTTGTATCTCGGCAAGTAACTCTTTGTCTTCATTGTCTAGGTTATAGTATAGTTTTTGAGGAATTCCATTATTTCTTAAAAAAGATAAAAAAGTAGTACCTTTTTTCCAATGATATGTTTTGGCTGATAGTAGCGTTGAGAGAATTGTCAGTATAAGAAAAGAGAGTAGAATCTTTTTCATAGATTAATTGAACCTTTTAATTTTTATTGAATTGTTATTATATGATTATTTATTAAAAATCCAATAAAAAATAAAAATTAATTTATTAAATTTTATTTATTTTAATCTTTACCTCTTGATAACAGGCATTATCTCCCTCCTCGCTCAATATATCAGGTGTTAAATAGTTAACTCCTACACTATTTGCATAGATAAGGGCTGTATCAATTCTCATAGAGATAGAGTTTTTGACTATAAATTTATGCTTTCCATATTTAGACAAAGCAATAATCTCTTCATTATCCAAAAAACCTAAACTTGGATGTATAATAATTCGATTGTCTCGTTTAAATTGCGTATTTAAAGCATTTTTTGCCTTAGGGGTTACTAACCAATACTCTGTTATAATTTTTGCTTTTTTGCTACTTTTACAGACTCTTGTTAGCCGTTTACTAGTCTCAAACTCATCATAAAAATCCTCTATAAATTCAAACTCATCATCCTCCTCTCCAAAACCATCCCTATATGGAATCTCTCGGTATGCAGGTGAGAGATAGTAGCCACTCCTCTCTTGGCACTGGTTTAACCATAAATTGATATACTCCTCTTCATCTTCAAGAGCATTAAATCCAAATTTTTGGAGCATTTCACTGGTAAAATCATACTCAGAGATACCATACTCTGCATTATAGATTTTTCTCATTCTTACGACATTGTAGTGAGCATAACTAAGCCGAATGTCATCTTTTTCAAAAAAGTTCTTTGCAGGGATAACAATATCAGCCATAGCAGAGGTCTCATTTTCATAAAGTCCAAAGTAGATAACAGTTTTTGTCTTTTTTAGCTCCTCTATAACTCGTCTTGAATTAGGCATAGATGCCACAGGATTACCCCCTTGGATAAGCACAGTCTCAAAATCGCCAAAATTGGTAGTGGCTTTTTGTACCTTTTTGCCTCTTGTCTCAAAAGGGTTATCAAATCCAAGTTTAGAGTTGCCCAAAAATGCAACTCCAACACCCTCTTTGCCAAAATGACCAAGTGTAACTGCTAGGGAATCAATAGCTTGAAGCACAAAATTTCCTATAGAGTATTTCTGTACACCATTTCCTACCAAAAAAACTGTTTTTCTTTTGGTTATATACTCCAATAATGCACCCATCTGATTTAAATCAACACCAATATATTCTAAAACAGCTTTGACTCTAAAACCACGAGTAAAATCATAAAAATCCTCATATTCAGAAGCAAACTCTTCAAGATACTCTCTATCTTCGTGATTACCCATCATAGCAAATCGTGCTAACATAATCGCCATATAAAAATCACTTCGTGGCATTACCTGTAAAAAGAGGTCAGCTCTTTTGGCAATTGGGGTCTCTACGGGGTCGATAACAATAATCTTTTTACCCTCTATATAGGGCATTAGATGAGATGCTGTAACAGATAGATTTTTACCCCATACTACAACAACTTCAGCTTTGGCTATCTGTTCGGGTGGTAATATTCGATTGATTCCTCGCCCCTCTAAAATCCCTGCATCTCCTGCACCATCACACAGAGAACCTTTTGTTGTTGCTCCACCTATCTTATTAAATAGTAGATTTGTAATCTCCTGCATCACTCCAAAGTTACCACTTCCTCTCCAAAGTAGCTTCTCTTTGGCTCTTAAAGCTTGAGCTACAATCTCTAGTGCCTCATCCATCGTAACCTCTTGATTATCTACTCTAGCTTTTGTAATTCGTGGCTCTTCATGTATATATCGATTCAATAGACTACACAAAGCACCATTACTAGTAGGGTGAGCAGAGTCTGCTACTACTTTGGGAAAATATTGAGGGTCACTAACTATCCCACACGCATCAGGACAGTCTAATCCACAGGCTGTTTTTATCATATTCTTGCTCCTTATCAATTTTTTTTGAACTCTACTTTAAAAAGCTTTGAAAAACTCTCTTTTGGATTAGGTATAACTATCTCTGTACGATAAGAGGAGATAAACTTCTCATCTGCTACAGACCAAATTTTGGATATTTCATAATCTGTAGATTTATCATTTATGTAGATAATTTTATCTCGTATATCTTTTATCTCATCTCCCTCTAAAAATAGAACAAGTTTTGCTTTTGTTAAATCTTTTATCTTAGCCAATGGAACACCCATATTGACAAAATCTCCCCTGTTTACTAATAGTTTATATAAGAACCTATTTTTAACCTTTATACTCTTCTTTGCGATGTTATCTTTTAATCTCTCAATATTATAAGTTAAATCAAGCTTCTGTTTTTTTAGTGAATCTATCTTCTCTTTTGTCGAGAAATATTGTGTTTTTGTAGATATATAGGAGTAGAATGCTTTATCTTTTTGAGTTGTAGAGGCTGTTGACATATCTGAAATTCGTCTGTAGTATGCCTCTTGTCTCTTTTTTGATTCCAATAGAGAAGATAGATTATTTTGATTGATTTTTATCATATTTTTTATGAGCTTTAACGCTTCCCTATCTGATTTTAGTTTGATTTTATCTAGCTTGTCATCAAGTTGTATGATAGTATCGCTCTTGATACTCTCCCCCTCTAACTCTAGTTTGGTATTAACTACCTGTGCTGAAACAGCAGATTTTAGAGTTATACTCTCATATGGTTCAACTTTTGCATAGTGAATTTTGGCAAAAATTAGGATTGGACTTAGCAGTAAAATTAGGTATTTCATTATCTCTCTTTTTTGGAGGGATTATACCTTATTTAGATTTAATTTGATATAATTCGCCCAAGGTACAACAGGTAGTTGCTGGTGATTGATTTCACGAGAGGAAAGTCCGTGCTACAAGTGAGATAGGACTCCATCTAACGGATGGCTAGAGTAATCTAAGGGCAAGTGCAAC
>CAZSHP010000119.1:0-5133 GCA_964606545.1 uncultured Sulfurovum sp.
GCCTCCTCTTTTGGACATTTTGCCATACTAACTACAATATCTTTTGCATCAACATTTACAATCTTGACCCCTGATGTATTTCGTTTTGATTTTTGAATAGTTTGCATATCAACTCTAATCATTTTCCCAATAGATGTCAGACACATCAAATCTTTGTCCTCCTCTACTCTTACTACATCCACAACATTGCCTGTTCTTGTTGAGAGTTTCATACTAATTACACCTTTACCTGCACGGCTCTGCTCTCTATACTCTGAAGCTGTTGTTCGTTTGCCGATACCCTTTTCACTAAGCATCAATAGTTCGCTCTCTTCATCTGCAATAGTTACACCACCACAGACAAAATCATTATCTATCTTGAACTTAATAGCTGTTACACCTCGTGAGTTTCTACCTATCTCTCTAGCATCACCTACTTTGAATCTAATACATTGACCCTTTTTGGTTGTTACAAATAGCCATTTTGTTTCAGGAAAAACTATCTTGGTTGTAACTAAACTGTCATCATCATCCAATCTAATAGCTCTTACACCATTGGCTCTGATATTGGAGTACTCTTTTAGGTTTGTTCTCTTGACTATACCGTTTTTTGTGAAAAATGCCAAACTCTTACTCTCATCAAAATCAGTTGTAGGGATTATAGACATAATCTTCTCATCAGGTCGTAGATTGATAAGATTTACAACTGCTTTGCCTTTGGCTGTTCTGCTACCCTCTGGAATCTTATAGACTTTGAGCCAATAGAGTTGTCCATGGTCTGTTACAAACATCAAAGTATCATGTGTAGAGGAGATAAAAAACTGCTCTATAAAATCATCATCATGAGTAGTTACAGCTATTTTACCTTTGCCACCTCTCTTCTGTTTCTCATACTGTTTTAGAGCCACTCTTTTGATATACCCTCTATGAGTAATAGTTACTACCATTGGCTCATTTGGAATCAAATCCTCTATATCAATATCATCATAATCATCAATAATTTCCGTTTTTCTTGGGGATTTAAATGTATCACCAATCTCTTTGAGTTCATCAGCAATAATTCCATTGAGAATCTCTTCACTCTTTAGGATAGACTCATAATACTCTATCTCTTTGTAGAGTTCTGTTAGCTCATTTTCTATCTTGTCTCTCTCTAATCCTGTAAGTCGTCTAAGCTTCATCTCCAAAATAGCATTGGCTTGAAGTTCAGATAGAGAAAAATTTTGTATCAATGAGGCTCTAGCTAACTCTGTATCTCCACTCCCACGGATAATCTTGATAACCTCATCAATATTATCAACAGCTATCTTTAGCCCCTCTAAAATATGAGCTTTTGCTTTTGCTTTTTCTAGTTGAAATATGGTTCTTCGGATAATTACAGTTTTTCTATGTCGCAAAAAGAGTTCAAGTAGCTCACGAAGTTTAAATATTTTTGGCTCTTTGTTTGTAATAGCTAACATAATAATACCAAAGGTAACCTGCATCTGAGTGCTTTTAAAGAGGTTATTGAGAACTATATCACTCATTGCATCTTTTTTAAGCTCAATTACTATTCTCATCCCTTCACGGTCAGACTCATCTCTAATCTCTGAAATACCCTCTACATGTTTATCTTTTACAAGCCCTGCAATACTCTCTATAAGTCTAGCCTTGTTGACTTGATATGGAAGCTCATCTACAATAATAATCTCTCTGTTTCTCTTCTCTTCGATATGAGTTTTTGCTCGAACTTTTATCCGTCCTCGTCCTGTAGTATAAGCATCCAAAATCCCTTTTTTACCAAAAATAATACCCCCTGTAGGAAAATCTGGACCTTTGATAATATTAAATAGTTCTGCATCTTCACACTCTGGATTTTCTATAATATGCAACAAAGCCTCAATCAACTCATCCATACGATGTGGAGGAATATTAGTAGCCATACCAACAGCAATACCACTAGAACCATTTAAAAGTAGATTTGGAACACGAGAGGGGAGTACATCAGGTTCTGTCATGGAGTCATCATAGTTAGGAGTGAAATCTACTGTATCTTTGTCTATATCTATAAGTAGTTGTTCTGTTAATTTGGTCATTCTAGCTTCTGTATTATGATTAATCAGACCATTTGCTACAAATGAGTGACACTCACTGTCTACACGAATGGAGTAGACCTCCTCTTGTTTTCCTGTTGGTTCACAACTTTTTATAGAAGCATAATAGTAGTTGTTATCTACAAATTCCAAAAACTCTTTTTGAATAGAAGCTATCTCTATCTCACTTAAGATTTTATCTAAATTTTTATCTATTCTCTCATATCTATCTATATTATATCTTTTGAGATATGAGTTATTTATAACTCCTCTAATATAATCACTCAAAAATGGAATATAATCTTTTGGAAGTGAACCTTTATGAGTCTCTCTTCTTACTATCTCACTCTCTACTATTTGAGAAAAACCTATCTTTTTATGAGTTGCAAAATTTATATTTTTATAAAACTTTTGAATATCTCTAAAATTACTAATATAGACTTTTATCTCATCTCTCTTTTTTACTTTTCCAATTTTACCAACAACTCCAAATTCCAAGAGAAGCAGTTGCACATCTTTGGCTAATTGAGAACTGATTGTAGAGTACTGTACAGTTAGACTATTTTTTTCTAATTTTGAAAAACTTCCATCACCCTCAAAAAGGTATTGTAAAAATATCTTTTGAGCCTCTTTTGGCATAGAAAATATAAATTTTGGAACTCTTTTATCTTTGGATTTCAACCCTTGCATCTCTTGGTAGATATTGGAATTTACTATTTTTTCACTATCTGTTGAGTGCTGTAGCTGAATATCAAATTCATAAAGAGTTTTTCCAGATGGAAGTTTTCGACTAGATAGATAAAAACTCTCTCCTATCTCAGCTCTCCAAGATTTTATAAAATTATCAAAATAGACTTTGTCTGTATTGTTAAAGCCCATTCGATTTTCACTTACAAATCCTTCATCCACTAAACAACCTACGATAATCGCTAGATTTTTCTCACTCTCTGTTGCTTCTATATCATGCAGAGACTTTTCACTTCTATCAATAACTATCTTGTCATCTAATGAGATTTTATCCAATCTCTTCCAATCATAAATAGGTTTTCCATTATCATCTGTAGTTAGAGTCAAAACCAAATGATTTGCACTACCACTAATAGCAAACCCCTCTTTTGTTTGGAGTTTATAAATATCATGAATACCTGAATTAAAAAATTTAGAAGCTTTATGCTCTTTTTTAGCCATAGAGAGGACTTTTATATCTAAATCATTATCACTATTTAATTGACTATTTTTAACGAGGTCTCTTATCTGAATTAAACCATTATCTGTTTTGACTCTAGTTGAACCAACAACACAATATCTCATAGCTGCTGCATTATCACCATCAACCGAACCAAAGTTACCTTGACCATCAATAAGTGTGGCTCTCATGGCAAAATCTTGAGCCATACGAACCATAGCATCATATACAGCTGTATCACCATGAGGGTGATATTTTCCGATAGTATCCCCCACAATCCTAGCCGACTTCTTATAAGGACTACGATGAGTAATATTTAGGTCTCTCATAGAGTAAAGAATCCGTCTATGTACAGGTTTTAACCCATCTCTAGCATCAGGTAACGCACGACCTATAATAACAGACATAGAGTAGTCGAGGTAGGAAGCCCTCATACTATCTTCTATCTGTACCTCTTGTATATCTTGATTCTGCTCGAACAAATCACTCATATAGTTCCTTTTATAAATATATTAAATATGTAAGATAATAAAACGGAAGTATTATATCGAAATGCTCCTAAATATATTATTTTTTATTAAATATCAATCAATCATCATACTATAGGGTCTCTGTAGAGTCTCCTCTAACCTATACATACTCACAGCCCTACCTTCTCGTATAAACTCCCTACCATCCAAAAAGACAAGCATTGTAGGCACAGAAAAGACCCTATAGTGTGCAGAGATTTCAGGGTTGGCATGTGCATCTAGGTATATCTGTTTTATCTGCTCAAACTTATTATCAAAAAGCTCCTTGAACTTTGGTCTAAGAGCATGGCAAACATTGCAATTCTCACCTGAAAAATATAGGAGTACTCCCACCTCTGTTCTAATTGTATTTTGTAACTCTTCTAAATTCATCTCTATCCTTATTTTTAATTTTTGCTATTTTACCATAATGAAGAGAAACTTATGATAGAATTAAATCAAAAAAATTAAAGGATTTAGAGTGCAAAGAACATTTGGTTTTCTATTTATATTACTATCAGCAGGATTGACTGCTTTGAGACTTTTGGTAGGTTAATTATGAGGTCAAGAGCGAAACGATACAGCCCATTTGATGCAAAAAAAAAGAGTGCCTTCAAAGGAATGAGTGGAAATTTTCTCTATGTTTTTTTAGCCCCTATCTTTTTGGCTACATTTATGGATTTGTTATCACAAGATATTGCAGGGTTTATCAAAAATATTATAGCATTTGGACTATTTTTGGCTACAGCAAAAGTCAACTCCATAGCTCTAGCAAAAGAGTATGAATATCACTCAAAAATACTTACAAAAGCACCAAAAATACCTCTAAAAACTATCTCTGCTTTTCTACTTGGATTCTCTACTATTTACGCATCTTGGGTTGTAGGTGGCTCGATTGGTCTACATCTATTTTTGGGGCTTATAGCTACTATTGGTTATTTTCTCTACTATGGATTTGACCCTAGAGATGACAAACTAGAGAATCTAGGTGATATATCAGCAGAGTTTGTTATGCGTACACTAGCAGAGGCTAGAGCCAAACTCTCTAGTATTGAGACCGATATGTCTATGATAAATGATAGAGAGTTAAATTCAAAATTGGAGATAGCACTAAGCAAGGCTTATGAAGTTATAAATACTATAGAAAAAGACCCAAAAGACCTAAGAGTTGCACGAAAATTTATTATTGTCTATATTGATGGAATCAAAAAAGTCACCAAAGCATATACAGAGATGAATGAAAATGAGATAAATATAGAGACAAAAGATAAACTCTCCAACCTACTTTCGGATGTAGATGAGAGGTTTGAAAAAGAGATTCTCCGTCTCAAACGAAATAATCAGTTTGATTTGGATGTACATATTGATGTGCTTCAAGAGCAGATAA
>CAZSHP010000120.1:0-5089 GCA_964606545.1 uncultured Sulfurovum sp.
GTAAATGAGGGACTACCTATTAATGTCTTTGAAAAACTAGGTTATCTTGGTCATATTTCCAATAGTGCTGATAATAGATATATACTTATTCATAGTGTTTTAGATTATATTGATAGTATTAAACTCTTGGATACCAAAAAGAGAACACTCACTACTCTTGAATCCAAAGAGCAAATTGAGGGTTCATCTTATCATACAGATATAAGTCAAGATGGGAAATATATAATCATTACTGAAGGGGACTGTTCTCAACGAGGCATAAAAGTATGGGATATAGAGAAATCCAAATTTATAAGCAAATTTCCTACGCATACAAAAGAGGGAATTTTATCGATTAAAATCGTTCCTAGTAATAGCTTTATTGTCTCTTTTTCTCGTGAAAATAGCATCGATACTTGGAGCATTGAAGGCAAACATCTAAAGCATATTCAACTAACTAGAAATCGATATTATCGTGGTGAGCTAACAATAAGTTCCGATGAAAAGAGCATCTTAATGGGAGGAAATGTTATTGATATAGAGCAAGAAAAAGTTATTAAAGTTTTACCAAAAAGAGAAAATGGATATAACGAGTATCTATTTAATCCATTAGATAGTGATGAGATAATTCATCTAGTAAAAGGGGATAAAAATCTAATTGAACTTTTAGATTGGAAAAATGATAAAAATATTGAGATAGTCGATAATAATTTGAGTTATTATGAATATAAGTTTTCATCTAATAGAGAATCTCTTTTTGTATTAGATAAAAATAGACTATATATTTTTGATTTGAAGAGTAAAAAAGTGATTCAAAAAATTGAGGATATAGATGATGCTTTTCAAACAACCTCTGATAATAGAAACTTACTCTATTTCAATAAAAATGGTGAGTTGATTCTAATTGATATAGAGAGTAAAAAAATCATAAATAAAATAAATACAGGAAAAAAGTTAAAAAGTGTAACTCAAGCTGTTTTAAGTGGTAATAAAAAATATTTAGCCATAAATTTAGGAGACGGTAATGTCTCTATTTGGGATATTAATCGTTCTAAACCTATCTCTATTTTTATCGAAAATAAAGAGGGATTAAATAGACTAATTACATTGGACTCTTCAGGAGAGCATCTGATTTCTGTTGACAATTCTGATATCAGAATTTGGAATTTATCTAAAGGAGAGATACTGCAAACTTATAAAATTGAGAATATTCACAATATCTATCCTGATGACCTCTTTTTGACACCAAATAATCGTTACCTTATTCTCTTTTCAGATGAGAGAACAGAGGTTTGGGATATGGAAAAACATCAATTTATCTCAACAAAATTCAAAGTAAACCAAAGAAAACTTTTTTATGTAGATAAATATCTAGTCTCTATTTTTGAAGAGGAGCAAGTGTTGCTTTATGATAGCAAAAATTTGGAAACACCTATCCGTGAGTTCACGGTAGCAAGAGATAATAGTTGGTTGGTCATTGATAATGAACATCACACCCTCTACCAAGGAGGAGAAGGCATACCTCTATTGAAAAGCAAAAAAATGAATTCAAAAGATGCTTCTTTTTCTCTGTCGTCTTTTATATATAATTTTGGGGGAGATAATTAAACCTCCACCAACTCCACCCCATTCTCCAATAGATAGATAATCACTCCTCTTGTATATTTTCCTGTGATATTATAAATAGCTTTTTTATAATATCTCACTTGTGATTGATGTTTTAGGTTATATTTTTTTGAACTCTTATAGTCCAAAACCATACAAGAATTTTTATACTCCAAGAGCAAATCTATCTGTTTAAACTCATTCTCAAAAGATAGAGACTGCTCTTTGCTTATAGTAGCTCCTCTTAGGAGTCTTTTAAACCGTTCATTGGTAACTAGAGATAGTATACGCTTTTTTATATCCTTGAACTGTTGCTCTTTTAGCTTTAGACCGTAGCTATTTTTTGTGGCAGAGATAGCTTCTGCTAATCCCATTATGCTAAATGAGGGCATCATCTCCAAAGTATAGTGTAGAGCTAGACCAAAATTGATAGCATCATAATCTTTCTCCTCTTTCTCTTCTGCTCTATTTAGCTCTTGGACACCGTAATTGGATATAACTATGGGTTTTGCTATTTTGGGAGATTTGTTTGATGAAATCGAACCTACGGTTTCCTTCAATGAGCCAATAGAGATAGGTCTCATACCCAATGAGTCAAAAATAGAGCCTTTTGGTTTGCGAATGACTATCATACTCTCTATCGCCCTAGTTAGAGCAACATATAATATATTCATCTTATCTTTTGCAGAGAGTCTTTTTTGTCTCTCTACTATAGTTTTATATGAGTCATCAAAATTCTCTCTTTTGCTCATTTTATAATAGACCTCTTTGACATGGAGTGACTCATCATAATCATAAAGCAACAGAGAACGCTCAGGTGCATCCCCTTTCAATCTATCCAAAACAACCACATGTTTAAACTCCAAACCTTTTGAGCCATGAATTGTCATAATCATAGCACCCTCTTTTGAGTTAGATGCCACCTCGATACTAGAGAGTCTAAACTCCTCTATAAATGTAGGAATAGTAGAGAACTCAGAAGCAAACTCCAACAGTCTCAACAGATTCAAATCATCCTCAAAATACCCAAATGCAGAGATAAGACGATGAACTACATCAATAGGCTCTCTAAAAGGGTGAAACCAAGAGAGGTCAATATCGTCTATCGATTTACCTACTCTCTCTAACATAGCTTTGGAATCTAGCTCCAATCCCATAAATAGATACTCTATCATAGCTACTATAGATGCAACCTTTGGGATATGTTTTAGAGAAGAGGAGGTTTTGAGCCGTGTAGCGTAACCTCTGCTATAACACGCCTCTTGGATAGTTGCCCCATCTCTATTTGTAGAGACCAAAAAGGCTATATCTGATAAATTAACTCCTCTCTCCAATAGAAATTCGAGACTAGCTATCGCCTCATCTACCAACTCCTCGGACTCTCGAACCTCTACAAACCCCTCCGAGGCTCTATCTAAATATTTCGCTTTTGGAAAACCTATCATATTTGGTTCAAACCACCTATTGACCTGCTCTACAACCGATTTACTACTTCTATAGTTGGTGTCCATCTGTGCAATCTCGACACCATAATGCTCTGCAACAGAGTCAAAAAGCTCCTCGACCCCACCACGAAAACGATAAAGCGACTGTTTGGTATCGCCAACATAAAAAAAACTCTGAAACTCACTCTGTCCATGCCCTGCAAATAGCTCATCAATTAGAGGTTTCAAAAGCAAAAACTGCAAAGTAGAGGTGTCTTGAAACTCATCAAGTAGAATATGGTGAAACCTGCTATCTATCTTGAAATACAAAAACTCCTTGTTAATACTCTCATGCAACAACCTATAGGTAAAATAGGTCAAATCATCAAAACTCAAAACCCCCAACTGTTTGGCTGTTGAGATATTGGCATTTTTATAGTAGCTAAAAATCTCAAAAAGGTTATGTAAAACTACCTGCTCTTTAACCCTTGCCCACTCTCCAAGCATCCCTTTTAACTCCAAAAACTCCTCTTCTATTTGTGGATTTTTTTGAATATATTTTTTATAGTTTCTATGCTCTAATAGAGTCGTTTTTTCAAAGACACTCTTTTTAAAGAGATTTTTTGTCTCTATCGGCTCAAAGTTTTTAATAGCCGTCTTTGATGCACCTGACTCTATAACCAATTTGTGTAAACTATCCCGTTTTTTATCTATTTGAGTCTCTAATTTAGTTAGATTAAAAAGCTCATACTTCACACTTGGCAAGAGTGGGTCTATCTTATAGAAGTTTTGCATCAACTCAAACATCTTTAAAAATCGTTTATCCTCTATATTCATAGCGAGTTTCACCAATTGAGATAGTAGGGAGTTGGCTTTTATCTCCTCCAAGAAGTTCTGCTCTTTGACCTTCTCATCTATCTCTTTTGTCACAAAATCAGGCTCTATACCAATATAGAGTGATGCCGAACGCAAAATAGAGGTAAAAAAACTATCAAGAGTAACTATAAAATTGGTAGATGACAAAAAGTTATCCAACACCTCTGGTTGCTTCGCTAAAATCTCATCTACACTCAACCCCGTCTGTTCAGAGACAACAGATAACTCAGCCCTCTTATCAGCTAGATTAATAAGCAGACTCAAAACCCTCTGCTTCATCTCTCCAGCGGCTTTGTTAGTAAATGTAGCAGCCAAAATAGTACTAGGCTCTTGGTTTAGAAACAGAAGCGAAATATATCGCACACTTAGGGCAAATGTTTTTCCTGAACCTGCACTTGCACTGTAGGCTAGGTAGGGTTTGAATTGCTTAGGTTGCATTGGAGGACTCCTCTATGATTTGAATATTTGACATTGTTGTTACATTTTTCTTTAGTTTTATTTTTGGCTATTATAGCAAAAAGTTTTATTCCCTCAGCAATTAGAATAAAATTTTGGGATGGTTGCTTAGTTTAAGAGCGTTTAAATCTTTTTTCTTCTCTTTTAGAGGTTTTTAAATGCCTAAATCAAAGGGTTTGCAAAGGATTAAGGGGACAAATATGCTACTCTTTGGGACTTCTATGATACCTAAGGGGGACATTTCTGCTACTTCAGGGGACAAATGTGCTACTTTGGGGTCAAACCGATTTGATTTTAGACCCCAAAAAAGATATACTTCTATTTTTTCTAAAAAGGTGATAAAATGTTAAATATGAATAGTAACACCATAATAATTGACAAACATAGTTCTAGTATCCAATTTTTATATAAACCAAGATGGTCTATTAGGAAAAAAAGTATATGATAGCAGAACGATACTAGATAAAGAGGAATCCCTAAAAATATGGGAACATCTCTATCAAAACCCCTCAAAACTGACAATTGAACCACTAACTCAATATGACATTTTCCAAAAAGATTATAAACATAAAAAGATAAAACAGGTAGCAACTACTATTTTGGGTAGCAAAAGTGTAGTTTTACTTGAAATTATAGATTTCAAAGAGGATAAAAGCAAAACTCATGAGTCATTTGGTTTCTTTTTTATCAAGATAAAACGTAATCACCAACCAACCATTTGACAAAAAAGAACAAATTACAATATAATA
>CAZSHP010000121.1:0-5083 GCA_964606545.1 uncultured Sulfurovum sp.
TGGGTGTATTCTTCGTTTTATGGGTGATTTTGGTTGGCTGAAGCCAACCCTACGCCTCCATGCTATCAAATTGTTATTTAAGTTTTGAGTACTCTAATTATCCATTTGTTTTTTTAAAATCGTCAAATTTTATAATAACGGGATTCCCGTTATTTAGCAAATCTTCATTGATTCGTTGCTTTGTTGATTTAACTTCAATATCCAAAATAGTAACACCTCTCACAAATAGCAAAGCGATAAGAGAGAGGCATAATATCATTACATTTTTTGCACCTCTTCTCAAACTCTGCCTCTTTTAGGGAGTTTGTAATAAATTTGTTTAGAATAACTCTCGATTCTGTTGCTTTTTGGGTATCTATAAAGTGGTCTGGGAATTTAAATGATAGCCATAGATAGAGGGAAATCTCTTTTATTTGCTCTTCGGCTCTTTGCATTGTTTCGTTGCTTGTTGCTATTTTGGGTAGGTTTATTGGGGGGGTGTATTTTATTTTTTTATCTTGTTCTAAATTGTGTAGATACCTCTCAAATATTGGTTTTAGATAATATGAGGAGATAGAGACAGGTGATAGGGTCAAGATAAATTTGGTTTTTAAATCAAATCTGTAACGGTTAACCATATTGGCAACTTCTAACATGGAGTCTATTTTGGTTGTTTTAAAGGGTGCATCGAATTCCATATTTCTAGCAAAAAATTTTAAAATTTTGACGATATTGTTTGTCTCTAAAATATCTCCAATAAGCATAATATGTTCAAAACTTGCCATTACAGAGAGTGGTAGTTTTATCTCTTTGAGTGGGCTATTAAAGGCTTTGGTTACTGTTTTTAATGTGTTTTTGTCCAAAGCTCCTACAAATCCCTTTTCTTGAATTCCATATCGCCCTGCACGACCTGATATTTGTTTAACCTCGGAAGGGGTTAATAGTCTATCTCTTACTCCATCAAATTTGCTGTTTTTGGCAAAGATAATGTTTTTTATTGGTAGGTTTAATCCCATAGCGATAGCATCTGTGGCTACTAAAATTTGGCTTTTGCCCTCTCTAAATCGTTTTGCCTCTTCTCTTCTTACTTCGGGAGATAATGCTCCATAGACTACAGAGACATCAAAATGGTTAGAGAGCTGTTTCCTAAGTTCCAATACTTCACCTCTTGAAAAGGTTATAACGGCTGTCTCTTTCTCTATTTTATCTATGGGTGTTGGTTTTGATAGTAATTTAAGTGGGGTCATTCGTTTAAACTCAACCACTTCAAGAGGCTCTTCTAAATATTTTGCTAACTTTTGTACGATTTTTAGAGCATTGTCCGAACCTGTGAGTATAAGAGTTTTGGCAGGAACACCTATTAAGGCATTTGTCCATGCCCAACCTCGTTGATGGTCATCTATCATCTGTATTTCGTCAATAATAGCCACATCAAGCTCTACGCTACTGTTCATCATCTCAATGGTGGAGCTTATATGAGTAGAATCCTCATCTAATATCTGCTCTTCACCTGTAATCAATGAGATAGCTACCCCATCCTCTTTTAGATTTTCATACACTTCTAGTGCCAAAAGCCGAAGAGGAGCTAGATAACATCCTGTCTCTGCTTTTTTTAGATATTTAAGTGCTTGGTAGGTTTTGCCACTATTAGTAGAGCCTTTATGAAAAATAATTTTTCTATTGAGTGAACGAGCAAGAGGAAATAGATTTTTGAAATTTCTAATAGTTTTGGCTAATAATTCCTCTTTTTTTCTCTGCTCAATAATAGGTTCAATATGTTCTCTGAAATCCTCTAAAAATATCTCTCTGTGATAACTATTTATCTTTAATTCACCAAATGGTTCAATCTCGCTCTGAATAAACTCCAAAATATAGGACTCTATATCACTCTTTTTTATCTCCAAATCTTGACTAAGTCTCAATAGGATTGACTCAATATCATCAATATCTTTAGCAAATTTCTCTGTAACTTTTTGGTTCATCTCATCTAATGTAGTCTCAAAATCCAAAAACTCACCCCTCCATAGCGATTCATAAACGGCTGTTCTCTTGGTACTAACCGAAATGGTATAAGATATATCTACCCCATACAGATTAAAATATAAATCCCTCTGAGCATTGATATTTGATTTGGTCTTTTTTAACCTAATAGTATTAGTTCCATAAAATTTCTCTATTAATAAGAGTGAAATAGTTGTATGGTATGGATTGTCAAATAGAGTATGCAAGAGAGTTTTATAAATCTCATCCATACTCAAATAGGGGTGAGGTTGCATAATATGCCCCCTAAACTCATCAAGCTCTCTCTTTTTCTTCTCTATTGCCTCTTGCTTTTTGCTCCTGATTGTCTCCAAAAATAGTTCAAACTTGCCATTTAAAAGAGCTTGATTATAAACATTCTCCTCTTTAATCTCCACTCTCTTATCAAAACTTTTATATCCATCTATCTCAAAAGTATAGATATAATCAAATCTCATATCAAATTTTTTAGTCAAAACAACACCAAGTTCACTTTTGATAGCTGTTAGTTTTTTATTGACTCTTATATCTTTTAGTGCTTTTAAAACCTTGTTTTTGCCGATTTGACCGAGTTTTCGTTTTTTAAATCTATCTAAAATCTCTTCTCTCTCGCTACTTGATGCGTCGGTTTGATTGAGAAATGTATCAATATAATCTGCTCTGCTTTTTGTTATCATTTTTTGCTCTATTGTTATTTGTTATATTATATTACAATGTTCCTTAGAGATAATAATAGTTTCTAATTTTCATTTAATACTTTTTTAGTAAGAAATATATTCAAAAAGCCTTAGAGGTTAATGTTATTTTGCTATTATCCTACTACTATTTTTATACGAAAGGATAAAAATTATGAAAAAAATATTTTTATTATTAGGAGTAACTATGTCTATTTATGCTAAAACGCAGACTATTGTTTTTGGAGCGGGTTGCTTTTGGGGGGTGGAGAAGTATTTTGACTCTCTTGATGGTGTTCTCCAAGCAACTTCAGGTTATGCAGGTGGGGACTATGAGAACCCAACCTATTATACTGTTCTTGATTACAAAGACAAGAGCAGTGGGGTTGTTAACCATACAGAAGCTGTAGAGGTGATTTATGATGATAGTAAAATCTCAACTGAACAACTAATTAAATCTTTTTGGGAGTTACATGACCCAACACAAGGGGATAGACAAGGAAATGATATAGGAAATAACTATAGAAGTGCATTGTATTATACCAATGATATACAAAAAGAGATAGCTCTATCAACCAAAGAGACATACCAAAAGCTTTTGACCAAAGCTAGATATGGAACAATTACAACAGAGATTAAGCCTTTGGATATATTTTATAGAGCAGAAGATTATCATCAAAACTATTTAAAAAAGAACCCAAATGGGTATTGTCCTAATCACTCTACAGGGGTAAAATTTGAGAAAGAGGAAAAAAAGAGCATCTCTCCATTAGGCAACAAAGAGATAGTTGTGATTGATTCAAAGCATTGTGGTTATTGTGAAAGATTCAAACTAGATGTAACCAATAATTATAAGGGTACTATTCCCCTTCGTACTGTAAAAGAGAAGGAGCTAAAAGGTTTTAGACTAAAGAGTAAAATAGAGGGAACACCAACAATTTTCTTAATAGAGGATGGAAAAGAGGTTTATGCTCATACGGGATATATGAATGAACATGAGTTCTATAGATTTATAGGTGAGTTTAAACTTGGAGTGGATAGTGAAGCTTTTGATGTTGCATTTAAACAGAGTACTGATATTAGATTTTGTAAACAGTATGATATATTTAAACATACAGGAGATGGTGTTTTTGTAGATAAGATTTCGGGAGAGAGTCTATTCGATACTCGTGATAGATTTGATTCAGGCTCTGGATGGCTTAGCTTTTTCAAAGCTGTAGATGGTTCAACCATAGAAAAGGAAGATAACTCTTATGGTATGAGACGAGTTGAGGTTATCGCTAAAAAATCGGGGATTCACCTAGGTCATGTCTTTGATGATGCTCCAAATGGACAACAGCGATTTTGTATTAATGCTACTGTTTTGGAGTTTGTGCCTAGAGAAAATAGTAAAAATTGACATACTCCCTATGCCTAAAGGCAGGGGATTTTTGGATTCAGACAATATTAGCCTAAAAAATGGGTCTTATTATATCTAGCCCAAGAGAAGATGCTCCTTCTCTTTTATATTTGTGTTTTAAAAATCTAAAATATATCCAAGATTTTACCCTAATTTAATATCCTACTTTTGGAGTAGGATAATATTCAAAATTTTATGGTACAGTTATATCGGTTTCTAGGTAAAATCGTTTAAGCAATTTATCCCCATTATGCCACATACGAGCATCTATAGCAATAGGTGCGATACTCTTATATCGTACTCCTGAGGTCAAATCATTATCATCACTATTATACTCAAGTACTAAAGCGTTATCCCACCCTGCATTCTCTCCTGAATTCATGGTATAGCCATTATTGGTTCCTCTAAGCTTCATGATTTTAGTCTCTCCATTATCTCCTTGGACTTTTATATTTACAATACTATGTCCATCACCAAACCATACACCTGTAGTTGGGGCTACTTCAGAGTTAAGTGCTACAAAATAGATAGAGGTACTATCATCTTCCAAAGTTTGACTACTCCAATTTGTGGTTGTCATGGTTTGACTCTCTCCTAATATTAAATCTTTTAGATTAAGGATGATATTACCCATATGCTCCTCATTGTTGGTAACTCTCTTTTTGGCTTTTAGCACAATTCTATGTCTTGCTGTATAGATTCTTCCTGATTCTAATTGATTATCATTGTTATCTATCCATGCTACTATCTTGGTTTTTGAAGTAGATACGGCTGTTGGGTCATTGATTTTGAGTAGTTTACCCTCAATGTCTCCCGTCGCAACTTTGGCTATTCTTACTTTTATATCTTGTTCTTTTCCTTGGTCATCCACCACAGGAACAACTAATGTTGAGTAACCTGCCTCTCCTCTATTGGTTGGAGCAACCTCTTTATTCTCTCCAACTACATTATTAGAAGTGATAATATAAATCTCTGTTGCATCAAGCTCAAAGCTTTTGAGAC
Source organism: uncultured Sulfurovum sp. (assembly GCA_964606545.1). Lineage (GTDB taxonomy): Bacteria > Campylobacterota > Campylobacteria > Campylobacterales > Sulfurovaceae > UBA1140. The sequence continues at coordinate 5,074 of CAZSHP010000121.1, forward strand.
TTTGACATTT
>CAZSHP010000122.1:0-5018 GCA_964606545.1 uncultured Sulfurovum sp.
TCCAAACTTTACTTATGCCTATGAAACTGTAATGGTTCAAAATGGAGCAGACCTAGCAGAGGTTGCAAAAACAAACGCATGGTTAAATGAAAAAACATTGGTGGCAAAACCAGATATGCTGTTTGGAAAAAGAGGTAAAAATGGATTGGTACTATTTAAAGACCAAAAACCAGGTGATGTATCTTTAGAAAAAGCAATCTCTTGGATTGATGAAAAATCAAGTGAGAAACAGACTGTTTATTTTTCATTTGATGGTGATGAGCCAACAGGTGAGCCAAGTGTAGATATGTTGACACATTTCCTTGTAGAGCCTTTTATGCCTCATACACAAGAGGAGGAGTACTATATCTCAGCAACATGTGTAGGTGATGATGATATGCTCTATATGTCTGCTGAAGGTGGAATGGAAGTTGAAGAGGGTTGGGATGAGAAAGTAACAACGGTTGCTTTTGCTATTACTGATACCGAAGATGAGATAGCTGAAAAAATCAGAGCTAATGTTCCTAAAGATGTCGCGGAAAAAGATAAAGAGGGATATGCAGAGTTTGCAATAGGTTTCTTTAAAGCTTATAGAGAGTTAAACTTCGCTTATCTTGAGATTAATCCATTTGTAATGCAAGGTAACACAATCGAGCTTCTTGATATGGTGGCAAAGCTTGATGATACAGCAGGATTTATGATGGTTGATGAGTGGGGTGATGTACCTTATCCAACTCCATTTGGTATGGAGAGTAAATCTCCTGAAGAGGAAGCTGTTGAGTTAGCAGATAGCAAAACAGGAGCATCTCTAAAACTTACACTTCTAAAACCAGAAGCTAGAATTTGGACAATGGTTGCAGGTGGTGGAGCATCAGTTGTTTATGCTGATACTATTGCAGACTTTGCAGGTATTGATGATTTGGCTAACTATGGTGAGTATAGTGGAGGTCCTACAACTGGTGAGACCAAGTTCTATGCAGAGACTCTACTTGACCTTATGACAAGAGAAAAAGACCCACAAGGGCGAGAAAAAATCCTAATTATTGGTGGAGCTATTGCTAACTTTACAGATGTTGCAAAGACATTTACAGGAATCATCCAAGCATTTGAGAACTATGCTGACAAAATGAAAGAGGTTGGAGTTAAAATCTATGTAAGAAGAGGTGGACCAAACTACGAAAAGGGTCTAAAAAATATTAAAGAGGCTGCAGATAGACTTGGTCTTTGGATTGATGTACATGGGCCAGATACACACCTTACAGATGTTGTAAGAATGGCACTAGAAGAGGCATAGGAGAGAGATATGGCAAGATTATTTACTAAAGATACACAAGCGATTTTTTGGAACAACAATAGAAGTGCGATTCAGCGAATGTTGGATTATGACTATACAATCAAGAGAGATACACCTTCAGTTGCTGCGATTGTAGCACCTACAAGTAATAATAAGTTTGATAAGTTCTTCTTCGGTGGAGAAGAGATTATGATTCCTCTCTACAAAAGTACAGCACTAGCAAAAGAGGCTCACCCAAATGCAGATACACTACTAAACTTCGGTTCATTTAGAACAGCTTACAGTGTAACTATGGAAGCATTAGAGATTGGTGGATTTAAAAACATCATGATTACAGCAGAGGGAATCCCTGAGAGACTAGCAAGAGGAATGAACCAAAAAGCTAGAGACTTAGGTGTTACAGTTATTGGCCCTGCAACTGTTGGAGCAATCGCCCCAGGTGCATTCAAAATTGCAAATATTGGTGGAACAATTGATAATATCATCAACTCAAAACTACATAGAACAGGTTCATGTGGACTTGTAACTCGTTCAGGTGGTCTATTTAATGAGCTTGGAAATATTATCGCTCTAAATGCTGATGGTATCGCTGAGGGTGTAGCTATTGGTGGTGATAGATTTGTAGGAAGCGTATTTATTGATAACCTTCTTAGAATGCAAGACAACCCAGATGTAAAATATATGATACTTCTTGGTGAAGTTGGTGGTACAGAGGAGTACAAAGTAATTGAAGCAGTAAAAAGTGGAAAAATTACAAAACCAATTATCGCTTGGTGTATCGGAACAATTGCAAAATACTACGATAGTGGTGTTCAATTTGGTCACGCAGGAGCAAGTGCTAACAGTGACATGGAGACAGCAGAAGCGAAAAACAGAGCAATGGCAGAGGCAGGAATTCATGTTCCAGCATCATTCAATGACCTACCTGCAACTATCAGAGAGGTTTTCGAATCACTAAATATTGCAGAGATTCCAGAGCCTGAAATGAACACAGTACCAAAAGTTAGAAGAAGTAAGCAGTTTATCTGTACAATTTCTGATGACAGAGGCGAAGAGGCAACATACGCAGGATTCCCAATCTCTAGCGTAGCACTCCCAAGCACAGGAAAAGGAATCGGAGATGTTATCTCTTTACTATGGTTCAAAAAACAATATCCAAAATGGGCTACAGAGTTCATCGAAACAGTTATCAAAACAGTAGCAGACCACGGTCCAGCAGTTTCAGGCGCACACAACGCAAAAGTAACAGCAAGAGCAGGAAAGAGTGTTGTTGAAGCCTTAGTAACTGGACTTCTTACAATTGGACCTAGATTTGGTGGAGCAATTGATGGTGCAGCTCAATACTTCAAATATGCAAATGACAATAACCTAGACCCTAAAGCGTTCCTAAAGTATATGAAAGGACAAGGTATACCAATCCCAGGTATCGGTCACAGAATCAAGTCTCTTAAAAACCCTGACCTAAGAGTTACAGGACTTATGGATTTTGCAAAAGAGAACTTCCCTGCAACACCTCTACTTGACTATGCAAGAACAGTTGAAGCACTAACTACATCTAAAAAAGAGAACCTAATTCTAAATGTGGATGGAACTATCGGTATCTTGATGGTAGATATGTGGAGAGCATTAGGATATGAAGAGAATGAAATTGATGAGTTTATCGCAAGTGGTACTCTAAACGCGTTCTTTATCGTTGGTAGAAGTATCGGATTTATCGGTCATGTACTTGATGAGAAGAGACTTGCTATGCCTATGTATCGTCACCCTATGGATGATATTCTTTATGATGTTCAGAAGGCTGAGGAGATTTAATTCTTCTCTGCTTTTTTTTTCTGAGGTCTTTTTGGGCTTTGGAGAAATTTAACTATTTCCCCTTTCTAAATTAATTTTGAGATTAATAAATCTATCTAAATAATTAAAATCTTCTTAAAAATATGATATAATTTTTATAATTAAATTATATTAAGGTTATTCTTTTGAAAAATAAATCTGCATTTACTATGATTGAGCTTGTTTTTGTTATTGTTATTTTGGGTATTATAGCCTCTATAGCTATGGATAGGATGGATAGAGATTTGAGACAAGAGGCTTCAGAAACTATTCTTTCACATATTAGGTTGGCTCAGCAGTTGGCATTAAGTGATGATAAACATCAAGTTAACAATGATGTTAATTGGTATACTAGATATTGGCAGATGGAGTATTTGCCTTGTGATAATGGAGATTTTTTTTATAGAGTTGGTTCTCATAGTAGTTCAGGTTGGGGAATTGATGACAAAGAGGAGGCAACGACAGACCCTACAGATGGGAAATATATTTGGTCAGACAGTACCTGCTCTCCTCCTCCTTCGAATGATACATCTGAAAATGTATTTTTGACTAAGAAATTTGGTATAACTAATATAGATAACACAGGTGGATGTAGTGCTGTAACAGATATTGGCTTTGATTATTTAGGACGACCTTATAATGGGATAGCAATGCCTCCTTCGGCTGATTTTAGTAATATCATGACTCAAGATTGTAATTTAACTTTTACTCTCTCAACAGACCAAGATAATGATGGAAATAGTGATACTTTTACTATTACTATAGAGGCAGAAACAGGACACTCTTTTATTGTTGGGCAAGATAATTCGTAATTTAATATAGGTGCTGTTTGCTTTTGATATAATTTTGCTAAATTCATTATATCAGAGGCTTTTTTTGAAAAAATTAGCATTTACTATTATTGAACTTGTTTTTGTAATTATTGTATTGGGTATTTTAGCATCATTAGTTATGGGACGTATGGATAGAGATTTGAAGCAAGAGGCTTCCGAGACAATACTTTCTCATATCCGTCTAGCACAGCAGTTAGCATTAACGGATAATAAACATCGTAGTGATAGTAACCCTAAATGGCAAACTTCTTATTGGAGGTTTGAGTATGAAAAATGTGATAATGTTGATAGATATATCTATCGCGTGGGTTCAGATACCGATTTGAGTGGTGGTATTAATAAGATAGAATCTGCTATTGACCCCGTTAATGGAAAATATATTTGGGCAGATGGAGCTTGTAATAGTTTTGATGATTTAGGTACAGATGAGAGTAGAGATGTATATCTTTATGGAAGATTTGGTATAGAGCATGTTTCTCACTCCTTTACAGTAGGAAGTTGTACTACTCAAAATATTGGATTTGATTTTTTAGGTCGCCCACATGTTGGCATAAAAAGCTATAAAATAGATAATAGTTCCATTTTTCAAAAGATAATGACCAAAGATTGTATTTTAACTTTTACTATGTCAAATGGAGAGTTTTTTAAAATTAAAATAGAAGCAGAAACAGGACATGCTTCTATAGTTGGTCAAGAAGGTTCATAGTTTATTGATATGTATGTAAAAATTAAAAATTATGAAATTTTAGTATATATAATTTATATTTATATAAGAAATAACTAAGATTTGCAAAAAAACAAAAATATTTTAAATTTATCATAGAAATCCTTGACATTCAAACGAGATTTGTCTATAATACGCGTCCACAAACACAGAGACCTTAAGGTTAAGGACTTGATTTAAAGTTTGAGGAAAAAAATGATCTTTAACAACCAAATATAAGTAAACAAAAAATCAACGTCTATTTGAGTTTTTTTCATGTTTTTTACCAAAAAACACGACAAAAGAGACTTAATTAGAAAAATAAATTTAGTTAAGTGATTCTTTGAAATAGGTTCAAAACTATTTCCATTTTATGGAG
>CAZSHP010000123.1:0-4790 GCA_964606545.1 uncultured Sulfurovum sp.
AGAGGGATAGTGAAGTTTCCTAAACCACAATAGCTCTCTAAGAAATCCCTCTTTTGAACTTTTTTTGCCTGTTTTATTGCCCACTCTATCATCTTGATATTAACAGCAGGATTTGGTTGAGTAAATCCACTCTCATAGTGTCTATAGGTGTACTCTTGGTTATCTATAAAAAGCTTCTCTGTTACAAACTCTTGGCTTAAAATAACTTTTTGTTTTCTACTTCTACCCATAATAAAAGCATCTAGCCTTTTTTCTAAAACCTTTGCCTCTTTTTCCCATACCTCATCTAGTTTACGGTGATATATCATTGTAATGAGAGTCTCATCTGTAGTAGTTGCCAAAAACTCTACAGAAAAGAGACGATTTTTTAAAATATCTGAAGAGTTTATGGCATCTAGTAGAGGTTTCATTCTCTTTTCGATAGCTTTTATAACCTTTGGACACTCATATATATTTGTAGCTCCTTTTTTATCGAGTCTACCCATAGCATAATTTGCACCACTTTTGTCATGCCAAATCTTGAACTCTGACCTTGCTCTATAGTGTGACTCATCTGCCCAAAAGAGTTCTAAATTTCCAATTCCAAATGGAGATAAGAGTTCTAATACTCTCTCTTTTTTATCTCTTAACTCCTCTTTGTACTCTAATTCATATATGGTACAAGAGCCACATACTCCAAAATGTTTACAGTTCAATCTATACCTTTAATTTTTTTGCTATTTTATCTAAAATTTCTATCAATATCTATTACCATAGAGTTCAATATATACCCTAGAGATAGCTATCAAAAATGAAGTAATAGCAGGACCTAATATCATTCCCCAAAAGCCGTAACTACTCATACCTGCGAGGATGGAGAAAAAGATAATTAGCTCATTGATTCTAACCGAGCTATGAAGCAAGTCATCTTTGATATATTTTATAATCATAGGTTTTATAAAAGTATCAGCAATAATTGAGATAACAATAACAGAGTAAGTAGCTATAAATATAGCTGTATTGGCTGTTTGTGTACTCCAAGCATATAGAGATACAGGTATCCAAACTATCGCACCACCTACAATCGGTATAAGTGATGCAAAACCATATATCAATCCTAAAAGCAGACCATTAAAGCCAAATAGACTAGACATCACCCCAAATAGCATCCCCTCAAATATAGCTGTAACTACAATTGAGTAGAATACAATCTCCATTGTAGATGATATTTCTGATAGAATTTGATTACCCTCTTTATCACTCATGGGTAGGAGTTTTTTTATGAGAGCAAAGAGTTGGTCAGCATAACGGTTTAGAATATAGTAAAAGACTATAACAAAAAAAACATTTTTGACAAAATCCACCCCTTGAGTTCCTGCTTTTGTTACAAAAGCTGTTGAGGTCTTGATACTCTCTAAAATCTTATCATTGTTGATATGTTCTGCTACTAACTCTTCTAAAAGAGGTATTCCCTCTACAGCATAGTTAATTTTGATTGTAGTTTTTGTAATAATATCATTATCAATTTTTGATATAGATTGAACTCCTACTGTTGTGAAGTAGATAATAGGAACAAAGAGTATAATAAAAAGTAACATTGTAAGTATTGCCGAAGAGATGCTCTCTGAATTGATATGTTTTGAAAATTTATGATGTACATTGGCTGTTGCCATTGTGAGCAGAAAAGCCACTATCATAGAAAGTATAAAGGATTGATAGATACTATATGCACCAAGAATAGCCAATGCAAAGAGAATTACTATCATATAATCGGATTTTTTTGTCATAATGGGTTATCCGATTGTCGTGGGGTAAGTCTGAAATGGCTATAGGTCTTCTCTGTGGCAATTCTCCCTCTAGCAGTTCTCTCTATATATCCATTGGCAAGTAGATATGGCTCTAGTACATCCTCTATTGTCCCTTCATCTTCGGAGAGTGCTGCTGCTATAGTACTTAATCCCATTGGTCTACCCTTTGCAGAGATGAGAAGCTCTAGTAGTCGTATATCCTCCTCATCAAAACCTATCTCATTGACCCCTAGTTGGTCGAGTCCATATCTTGTAGTTCTGAGATTTATCTCATCCTCATTGGCAACTTCTGAAAAATCACGAACTCTTCGTAGGAGTCTAAGAGCTAGTCTAGGTGTACCACGACTCCGTTTGGCTATCTCGTAGGATGCCTCTTTTATAGTTCTCTTTTCAAGCTTTATAGAGGCTAGACGAATAATCTCTGCTAACTCCTTGCTACTATAGAATTGCATCCTAAAGTGCATACCAAATCTCTCACGAAGAGGGTGTGATAACATACCTGCACGAGTAGTAGCACCTATGAGGGTAAATCTAGGTAGCTCTATTTTTACAGTCTGTGCTGCAGGCCCAGAGCCTATAATAATATCTAGCCTAAAATCCTCCATAGCTGAATACAATATCTCTTCGATAGCAGGAGACATTCTATGAATCTCATCTATAAATAGTATATCTCCCTCCTCTATATTGGTTAAAATAGCTGCTAAATCACCCGATTTCTCTATCATTGGTGCAGCCGTAGTCTTTATCTGTGCAGACATCTCTGTAGCGATTAGGTTTGCAATAGTGGTCTTGCCAAGTCCTGGTGGGCCAAAAAATAGAATATGGTCGAGAGCCTCATCTCTTTTTCTACTAGCCTCTATAAATACTTTTAGATTCTTTTTTATCTGCTCTTGACCTATATACTCATCCCATGAAGAGGGACGCAGAGATACCTCCTCTATATATTCATTATCAAATTTCTCTATATCTACAATTCTTTCCATATCTCTCTCATTAGTATGTAAACTCCTTGCTAGGGAATTTCCTATTTTTTACTTCTGTTGTATATTTATCCAAATTTTCGCGAATCAGCTCTGCACCTTTGCAGTATTGTTTAACAAATTTGGGTTTGAAATCTTCAAAAAATCCAAACATATCAGACCAAACCAATACTTGACCATCTGTATGAACTCCAGCACCTATACCTATAGTTGGAATATTAACAGCTTCAGTTACAGCTTTGGCTGCTTCTGATTTGACCCCTTCAATTACAATAGCAAATGCCCCTGCTGACTCTAAAGCTCTAGCATCCTCTATTAGATTATCTATATCTGTTTTGTCTTTGCCTCGAATTTTATATCCACCATCGCTTCTTAGAAACTGTGGCATTAGACCTATATGACCAAGAACAGCTATAGAGTTACTAGTTAGGGCTTTTACTATATCTGCTCTCTCTTTTCCACCCTCTATCTTGACAGCTTGTGCATTTGTCTCTTGATATGCTCGTGTGGCATTTTTGACAGCAATTTCTCTGTTTGTATATGAACCAAACGGCATATCTAATACAATTAGAGGAAATGAAGCACCATTACAGACAGCTTGTGTGTGATAAATCATCTGATTCATTGTTGCTGAGAGAGTATCCTCCTTTCCTAAAAAGCTCATATTTAAGCTATCCCCTACCAAAATCATATCGACGCTACCATCAAATAGTTTGGCGAATAGGGCATCATATGCTGTTACCATAGTTATAGGCTCTACACCTTTCATTTTTGCAATTGTAGTGAGTGTTACTTTTTTAGCAATTTTGTCTGTATGAATACTCATGATTTATCTACCTCAAGTTTTTAGTAATTTTATCAAAAAAATGTATAATATCACTATCTATTTTAGAAAAGAGTTTATATTGAAGAAATTAGTCGCATATATTACCACAGGTTACCCAACACTTGACTTCACAGTCGATATGGCATTGGCATTGGCAGAGGCTGGAGTTGATACTTTGGAACTAGGTATTCCATTCTCTGACCCAGTTGCAGATGGCCCAATTATAGAAAAGGCAAATCTAAGAGCTTTGCAAAATGGGTTTAAACTACAGCATCTATTTGACGCATCCAAAGAGATAGCTCCACATATTGATACTCTATGGATGGGGTATTTTAATCCTTTTTATCACAAAGGGGTAGAGAGGTTTATATCAGAAGCAAAAAGTAGTGGAGTGAGTGGATTTATTATTCCTGATTTGCCATATGAAGAGGCAAAACCATATCAACCCATAATTAGAGAAGCTGGTCTAAGTCTCATAGATTTCATAGCCCCAACAGATTCCAAAGAGAGAGTCAAAGAGATAGTAACTGATTCACAAAAGTTCATTTACTTAGTAGCCTATGCAGGAATTACAGGAGCTGGACATAGTGAGGATTTACAATCTATTATATCTGATATAAGAGAGTTTACAAAAACACCAGTTTATGTAGGTTTTGGGGTCAATGAGAAAACAGCAAAAGAGAAAGCTAAGGGGGTTGATGGAGTTATTGTGGGTTCGGCTTTTATAAATGTATTGCTTGATGAGCATTTAAACTATACCCAAAAGATTGATAAAATATCAAAATTGGCAAAAGAGATTAAAGAAAAAATAAATTAATAAATAATAGGGGGAGATTATGAGAAATCAGACAATTTTAGAAGACTTAAGTGCAAAAGTAACACTTGTTATAGAGAAATATACAAGGATAAAAGAGGAAAATATTATCCTTTCACAGGAGTTAGCTGAGGCAAAAAAACAGGTTGAAGAGTTAAATTATAATATTCTAAAGCTTAAAGAGCAAGAGGAGCGAAGAGAGATGGAGATAGAGGAGATAGCCCAAAAATTGGGTAGATTAATCTCTTGACAAAGAGATAATATTATGCTATAATTCTCTTCCCTCTGTAGATAATATGATTTATTTATCAAATTATGGGGGCGACTAGGTTTCGACTGGAATAGTCGGGGCTATGTGCATGTCGGACTGAGCAATTCCGTTA
>CAZSHP010000124.1:0-4743 GCA_964606545.1 uncultured Sulfurovum sp.
TCTAAAACCATCTACATCTTTGTACTCTTGAAACATAAATGAGATAGGATTTAACCCTGCTGTTTTTGCATCTACTAAAAACTTGCTGAGAATATAGTGTATAGTAGAATTATCTTTTTGTAAAAGTGATTGAGGTAGACCAAGTGAGGTCAATAAATCCAAAATACCTATATTAGCAGTAGTAAACCTAGAGTCAATACCAAAAGTTGATAAATTTTGAATTTTTAGTGACTCAAATACCATTAAAACCTCCCATATTTTTTCCAGTATCTGTTTCTAATTTTAGTTGCCAACTGATGAATAGCCATAGCGTAGTAACCACTGTGGTTATATCTAGTAATAACATAAAAATTTTTTGCACCATACCATAGCTCATCATACTTTTCTCTATCCAATTTTATCAATCTAACCTTTTTCCAGTAGTTCCATTTACCATACATTGGAGTAATCTCTTTGAGTGAACTTCTACTATATTTACGGTTATATCCTGTTTTTCTAGCAGTAAATCTATTTCCTTTAAATTTTACTTGTGTGGCTACAGGTTCACCTTTTCTCCATCCATTTTTTTTAAAATAGTTAGAGATACTAGCAATAGCATCAGCTGTAGTTTGCATACTTCTTTTGCCATCTTTGTTAAAATCAACAACATAATAGTAACTACTTGGCATAAACTGTCCTAAACCAATAGCTCCTGCAAAGGAACTTTTTACTTTTTTGGGGTCAAATTTATTCTCTTTTGAGAGTAGAAGAAGATTTTTTAGTTCATATCTAAAATATTTGCTTCTTCTATTTTTCTCAAATCCTAGTGTAGTAAGAGTATCAAAAGCTGGAAATTTACCGACATTTTTACCATAGTAGCTCTCTATCCCTATAATAGCTGTTACATACTCTGGTGGAACACCATATTTTTTATAAGCACGATGGAATATATCTCTATGCTCTCGCATATACTCTACTCCTCTATTTACCCTCTCATCTCCTAGATGTATCTTCTCATATCTGTCCCAACTACCATGTTTTGGGTATCTTTTTATCTTTTTAGGCTCTTTTACATATTTGGGATTAAATATCCCTAGAGCTTTTTGTTGAAACTCTACATTTTTAAAAAGTTTAGTTAGATACTCTCTTTTAAAATGATATTTTTTTACTATTTTAGTTATAAAGGCTCTTACTTCCTTTTTTTTCGTATAATCTTTGGCATTGATACCCACGGTTGATATTATGATTGCAATTAACCATATTTTTAATAGATTCATCCCCTCTTCCTTGTATTAATTTTAAGATAGATTATATTTAATTATAGTAAATAGATAGTGAATAAATTCTTTTTCTTTAATATTTTTATGAATCCTAAACTCAATATGAATTTGAACACTAAGTATTTTTTCTATACAATGCCACCAAAGGATAACAGATGAAAAAATTAATAGTAATATCAACACTGATTATATCACTACCTCTAATCTCTATGGCAAAAACAAAAGAGTACAAAGAGGCGACAAAATCGTGTGAGGCATTTAACAATATGAAACATACCACCAATACAAATGGTATAAAGTTAAAAGTAGGAGATGAATATAGAGTCTTAGAGCATAAAAAAGGTCAAATACTAACTCTGATAAAAGGTGAGAGAATAGCCCAAAGGTGGGTAGATGAGAGCTGTTTTAATAAACAGAGTACAGATAATAGTACAAAAAAGAGAAACAGTTCAAAAAAAACAAGCAAACAGAATCTACTTGCTATCTCTTGGCAAAATGCTTTTTGTCAAACTCATCAGTATAAAAAAGAGTGCAAGAGAATGAGTAGCAAGGATTTTGGAGCTTCTTATTTTGTACTACATGGGCTTTGGCCTCAACCAAAGAGCAATCAATATTGTAGTGTAGGCAAGAGAGAGGTAGGTATGGATAAAAACAAGCAGTGGCATAGATTGAACAAGCTTGATTTGACCTCTTCAACTAGAGAGAGACTTGCTAAACTAATGCCAGGATATGATTCAAATCTACATAAACATGAGTGGATAAAACATGGGACTTGTTATGGGACAGGTGCTAGTGAGTATTATGATGATGCTATGGATTTAATGACACAAGTCAATGAGTCCAAGGTACGAGAGTTCTTTATTAAAAATATAGGTAAAAAGGTATCTCTAAAAGATATTCGCAAGGTATTTGATAGTGAGTTTGGTAGAGGAGCAGGAGAGCATGTAACTATGAACTGTAGCAAAGGTCTAATTACAGAGTTATGGATTTATATAGGAAATGGAAGTGATAAGCTAAAAGAGCTATTGCCAAAAGGAGAGACTCCAAAAAGTAGATGTTACAAAGGGCTTGTAGATGCTGTTGGGTATTAAAGGAGAAAATTAGATTTTCTCTTTTAATAATCCAGCTTCATATAGAAATGGAGAGGGTTTAAAATCTATCTTTTTGACTCTATCATACTTTGCAAAAGAGAGAATTAGTTTCTCTTTTGCACGAGTGACAGCTACATAAAATAGCCGCCTCTCCTCATCTAAACTTCCACCTTTTCCCATAAGTTTAGTATTTGGAAATCGTCCATCCATCAAGTCTGTGACATAGACCTCTGTAAACTCTAGCCCTTTACTTGCATGAACTGTTAGTAGGTTGACTCCATTGCCTTCACTTAGCTCACTACCACCTAGTACCATAGCATTTACAAATCTGCTAATATCGTTGTAGTGTGATGCCAAATCACTAAGTAGTCTCGCTTTTCTAGTTATTCTCTCTCTTGCCAATGCTTTTTTTTCACTATCTATCTCACCTGATTTTAGCTTTCCTCTTTGGGTTGATAGAGTCTCAACTATAGACTCATATAGAGGGGAATTTATAAGTTTTATAAGTAGAGTTTTTGGCTGTTTGACTGACCTGATAGATTTTAGAAAATCATAATAAGCTTTGAAAAATAGAAGAGCATCATCTGTTAGTTTAGGGTGTTTTAGAATCGGATTTGATTTTATCTCCTCAGGTAGAGATAGGTGAGCAAATCTACTCATAGAGCCTATCTGTGTATCATCATCAAATAGACCTAACTGTATATTTTTGGTTGGGTTCAATTTTGGCAATGTAAATATCTTGGGTGAGAGGATACCCCTGTATAGATTCCCCTCTCCAAAGTGCCTAAAGCACTCAAACATCTCTTTGGCAACAGCTGTTCCAATACCTTTACCATACTCAAATATATGGATAAATGCCATCATATCTTTTGGGTTTACTCGCAAGGATGCCACATCAAGCAGAAACTTGACCTCTTTTGCTTCAAAAAAGCTATTGCCACCTTTTCTTTTACAAGTTATTCCTAGCTCTCTTAGACTCGCCTCTACACCATCAGCAGAGGCGTTGTTTCTAAATATTATGGCTATATCGTTGCTTGGGGTGTATGAGTTTTTTATATTTCTCGATATTGCTTGGTATTGGTCAAAGAGTTCAGGGTATGCTACAAGTTTTGGTGGGATATTTCTACCCTTTCTTGTTACTTCTAGTTTTTTGGGGTAGATTCGCTCATTTCTCTCTATTACTCTATTTGCTAGAGAGAGTATAGAGGCAGTTGAGCGATAGTTTTTACTTAGGGTAAAGACTGTTGCATTTTTGTATCTTGAGCCAAATGTTGCTATGTTTTGAATATTTGCACCATTAAAAGCATAGATACTCTGGTCATAATCACCTACACAAAAGAGAGAGCTTGATGATATAGAGTCAATTAGAGCGTTTTGTAGGGTATTGGTATCTTGGTACTCATCTACTAAAACCTCTCTTAGTTCTCTCTTCTTCTCTAGGAGAGATTGACGCATCTTTAGAAGTAAATCATTAAAAGAGACAAACCCAAATCTATCTTTGGTCTGTTCATACTCATCTATTATATTCATATATATATCTATGAGTGGTCTATGCTCAGGATATTTATCTATAAACCATGTATCAAAGCCATCTAGTGATGCGTTTTGATATAGATTGTACTGTTCATAGAGGTAGGTCGAAGAGAAGGCTTCTATATCGATGTTGAGTCTCTTGAAGTGTCGTTTTTCATAGATACTACGAAATAGAGTCTTTAGCTCACTAGGCTGTTTGAGTGTGATAGTTCTATTCATCTGTTTTAGCCATCTGTAGCTTACAGCATGAAAAGTTCCTGACTCTATCTGTTTGACTACAGTTGATGGAAAAAACTTACCAACTCTCTCTAGCATCTCACCAGCAGCTTTATTTGTAAAGGTTAGTAGTAAGATTTTTGAGGGTTCTATTCCAGAGTGCAGTAGATGGGCAATTCTTCCGACAATAGTGGATGTTTTTCCTGTACCTGCTGAGGCAATAATTAGATTATTACCCATAGGTGCAGTTGCAGCACTTAGCTGCTCCTCATTTAGGGTGCTAAGTGGCATTAACTATTTGTGACCGATAATGTAGTATGTTGGTTTATCTTTTACTTTTTCTATATTTACTTTGTACTTATCTGCCCAATTCTCAACAGTATCTCTAAACTCTTCACAAATCTCTTTTGATGTACAATCACTACCTTTTATTTTTAGATTATCTTGAGTACTTGACATCCCTATAAAACCTTTTATTGGTGCTAGATGGTCATTTAATGATAGTAGGTGTTTTGAAAATCTATCAAACTCACTAGTGTTGTCTATAATTTTTTCCATCTGTTCTAATGAACTCTCTGTTTTTGAATATCCAAGTTGTGACAAAAGTGCTTCTGCTGATAAATCAATTTGCATCTGTTTTTCCT
>CAZSHP010000125.1:0-4574 GCA_964606545.1 uncultured Sulfurovum sp.
AATCCACAAATAGCAAAAGATATTTTTTCTCACGCACCAAATGCTGAAAATGACTTCTTTATCGTCCCTAAAATTATAGAATAAGATTAATATAATTTTTTAATAGTACAATATAGTATTAAAAAAATCTTAAGGATAATACTATATGGCTATTGATATAAAAAAACTGTTAAAAAGTGTTGTAAGCCACGGCTCATCAGATTTGCACCTTGTAAGTCGTTCCGAACCACAAATCAGAATAGATGGTTCCTTGAAACCTGTAAACCTCCCTATATTAACAGGCAAAGATATAGAGGAGATGACCTATGCACTTCTAACAGAAAAACAGAAAAAACTTTTTGAAGAGGAGTTAGAACTAGATTTTGCTCTAATGCTTCCAGGGATTGGACGATTCAGGGCAAACTACTACCGTACTCTAGGTGATATTGCCGCAGCATTTAGGATTATCCCTACCAATATTCCCTCACTAGATGACCTAGACGCTCCACAAATTTACAAAAAACTTATACAGAGAGAAAAAGGTCTCATCCTAGTCACAGGGCCTACAGGTTCAGGTAAATCAACCACTCTAGCAGCTATGTTAAATGAGATTAACCTCACTGAAAACAAGCATATTATTACTGTAGAAGACCCAGTAGAATTTATTCATCAAAATAAAAAATCTGTCTTCTCCCACAGAGAGACAGGAACCGACACCAAGAGCTTCTCAAAAGCCCTCAAATATGCAATGCGTCAAGACCCTGACATTATACTAATCGGAGAGATGAGAGACAAGGAGACTATAGAAGCTGCCCTAACAGCAGCTGAAACTGGTCACTTAGTATTTGGTACACTACACACCAACTCTGCACCAGGGACGATTAACCGTATTATAGATGTATTTTCAGGTGATGAACAGGGTCAGATTAGAGCTATGATTTCAACCTCACTAGTTGCTGTTATATCCCAAGTCCTACTACCTAAAATCGGTGGAGGACGGGTAGCAGTTCCAGAAATCATGACTACAAATCACGCAATTGCTAACCTAATCCGTGAAGACAAAGTTCATCAACTCTACTCACAGATGCAACTAGGACAGGGAGACACAGGAATGCAAACTCAATCACAAGTGATGCTCAAACTCCTAAAGAGTGGTCTAATCAAAAAAGAACACGCTATACAGTACTCCAATAAACCTGACGAACTTAGGAAAAATTTGAATTTTAGATAATAGAGAAATAACTTCTATAGCCTCTCCATATCTTTAATAGTAGCTAACAAAGCTCCAAGCTTATTTTTGACCTCTAAATATTCAAGTTCAGGGATAGAGTCAGCTACAATCCCTGCTCCTGCTTGAAGTGTAATAGAGTCAGGTTTAATAAGCGAAGTTCTTATAGCAATAGAGCTATCCATCTCACCATTAAAAGCAAAATAACCAACAGCACCTGAATAAAAACCTCGTTTGAGTCCCTCGTAATCGGCTATAAGCTCCATAGCTCTAACCTTAGGTGTACCTGTCATAGTTCCTGCTGTAAAGGTAGCACGAAAGAGGTCAAACATATCTCTGCCCTCTGCTATAGTCGCCTCTACATCGGTTACCATGTGCATTACATGAGAGTACTTCTCTACACGCATCATATCTTTGACCTCTACAGTACCTGTTTTGGCCACTCGTCCGACATCATTTCTACCCAAATCTATCAGCATTAGATGTTCTGCACACTCTTTGGGGTCATTTAGCATCTCTAGCTCTAGCTCTCTATCTCTTTTGGCATTTTTGCCTCTCTTTCTAGTTCCTGCTATAGGACGAAGCAAAATTCTATCATCTAATAGACGCACCATAACCTCAGGAGATGAACCACAGATGGAGAAATCTTCGTAATCTAATAGAAATAGATATGGAGATGGGTTTTTAGAACGCAATAGACGATAAAAACTTAGAGGCTCTATCTCTCCTTTTTGAGTATATCTATTGGATAATAGGAGTTGAAAAACATCGCCTGAGCGAATCATCTCTTTTGACTCATCTACTAATCTTTTAAACCTCTCTTCATCTATAGAGAAGACCCCCTCTCCATCCAATTTAGCAGGTCTAAGAGATTGTGGTATAGAACTCTCATTTAAAACCCTCTCTATATCCTCTATCTTATCTATATAGTTATCATCATTTAAAATAATAGTTAAAGTAGCTGTTTTGTGAGAGAATGCCAAGATAACAGAGGGGCGAACCAAATCCAAATCAGGAGTACCAAGAGGGTCTCGAAGCTCATCCATATGTTTTTGTAGTGTAGGCTCAAAGACCCTAACCATATCATAACCGATAAATCCAATAAATCCATCAACAAATGCAAAACCTACATCCAGTGCTAACTGTTTATATCTCTCTTGGTCTAAATCTCTATAGTAACTCTGCAAAAAGTCAAAAGGAGAATCTTCTATCTCATTGATTTGACCATTTTCATTAGTATAGAGTGTTTGTCCATTTTTGTAACTAATACGCTCTTTTGCACCAATGGCAATAAAAGAGAAATTGCCATCAGAACTATTTACCACACTCTCAAAAAGCATGGTAATCTCATTAGGGAAAAGACTCTTGACCTTTCCATACATTGAGACTGGAGTTAATTGGTCAAATAGAATCTGTCTAATCATCTAACTACTTAATCTTTGTAATATACGCACCAGCAGCAATTTTAGATTTTACTTTTGATAAATCATTTTGTGCATCTTTACGACTATAATAAGGCCCGACTAAAACTCTTGTTAGCATTCCATTTTTAGTATCAACCTTTTTATATCTCATATTCTCTGCTTTTATTCGTTTAACAGCATTTGCTGGGTCTTTAAATGCACCAACTTTGATATAGTATCCTCTTGTTGCAGAAACAGCTTTTTTTCTTACTGGAGCAGGATGGTGAATTCTCTTTTTAGGAACATAAGCTCTTTTAGCTGTTGTTCTAACTCTTTTCACCTCTACTCTTTTACTACTAGTTTTTGTTTTATGCTCTCTAAGTGACTGTTTTTTTCTTGATGTTGTATTTCTCTCTACAAGTAGAGCTTTTGAATTATCTTTTGCTTTATCATCTTTGGAACCTCTAGTAGCTATAGCCGTTGTAGCTAATGCCGCAGCTGTAGCTGCAGTAGCTGCTACTGCGACTGTTGCACCGTCTGATAATCCTTCTGCTGAGGAAGAAGAGCCACTCTGTACAAGTTCTGTCTTGTTGCTCTCTATCTGAGTAGCTTCACTATTCTCATCATCTCCACCTAAAATCAATCTTGTTATTACAATAGATATAACTAAAATAATAAATAGAAGTGCTAACAGCGTTAGAATATTCTTAAGCTGTGCTTTTTTAGAGTTGTCATTATCTTCAATAACGATGTCATTTAAATTTTTGCTTTCCATTAGGTTAAGCCTCCATTTTTTTAAAACAGAGTATAACACAAAAATAGTTATTTGATACCGTTAAATTACATTTTTTTTATAGGAAGTGTTATTTTATTATATTTTATAGGTAAATTTCTATTAGGAACTATTTTGCATCTTTTAGATGACTTAAATTCCAAAATTCGTTCTATTTCTTCAACTTTATTATAGGCATTCTCAACTCTTAGCCCCACCGTAGGTATAAAAATCTGAATAGAGTTTTTTTTAATACTCTCATAGGTGTAAAAATGCTCAATCTCCAAAAATTTTAGTAGATGTTTTATGATATAGAAAAAACTATTACTCTCTTCTCTATCATACTCCAAGACAATATAGTTAACATAACCATTTTTAATAAGAAGAAGAGCTATAGTTATCTCTCTATTGAGATGTTGTTTGATTAGTAGAGGGGTTGGTACTCTATCTACTTTTTTAAACTTACTATATAGAGTCCGATTGTGAAAGATAACTCTATCAACAATCGAATCTTTTTGAATAAAATAGAAGTCAGAATCAAACTCCAAATCAAATATTTCTATTTTCAAAACTAGAAGATAGCCTTCTTATAAATAATAAAATTAGAAGCTAACTCCTTCATCTCATCTTTGATTTTTGCATGAAGCTCACTATCCTCTATATTCTCAAGAACATCAGCCATTCTATTAGCAATAATCTCAAACTCTGCCTCCTTCATCCCTCGACTAGTAAGTGCAGCAGCCCCTACCCTAATTCCAGATGTTACAAATGGACTTCTAGTCTCCCCTGGGACGGTATTTTTATTAACAGTCATACCTGCTGCACCTAGTGCTGCATCTGCATCTTTTCCAGAGAAACCTTTGTCCAAAAATGAGACAAGAATAAGGTGATTATCTGTACCATTACTAACAAGGTCAAACCCCCTCTCAATAAGTACATCTGCTAACACTTTTGTATTAGCCTTGACCTGTTTTGCATAGGCTTTCCACTCATCACTTAGATTATATTTGAATCCTACAGCTTTAGCTGCTATAACATGAACAAGTGGACCACCCTGAAGCCCTGGAAAAATAGCAGAGTTTATCTTTTTGGCAATAGCCTCATCATTGGTCATAATCATACCACCTCTAGGCCCTGCTAGAGTCTTGTGTGTAGTAGTGGTAACCACATCAGCATAAGGAAATGGGCTTGG
>CAZSHP010000126.1:0-4532 GCA_964606545.1 uncultured Sulfurovum sp.
CTAACCCTCCAAATCCTAAAAGCCTTCAGTGGCGACTCTCTACTTCTCTCATACAGTGGAGAGGATAAACAAAAGCATCATATCCTAATAGATGGTGGTATGCCAAACACCTACACCAAATATATCAAAAAAGCTCTACGAAAAATAGAGCAACTTGATGCTGTTTTTATTACCCATATCGACAAAGACCATATAGGAGGTATTCTGAAACTACTCGATAGCTCTCAAAAAAACAAAGTACAAAATATCTTTTTTAATTCAGGTAAAATGATAGAAAAGAGTAACTCAACTATGATTAGTGAATCGGATGGTATTGCCTTGGTTGATTTTATTAATGCTTCGGATAGTCTCAAAAGTAATAGAGAGGAGATAACTATAGCCTCTAAACCTTTTGAGTTTTTTGGGCTGAGTATCTCGTTTTTGTCTCCGAGTTATGAGGCTTTGGAGGTTTTTAATAGGGCGTTTAGTTTAGGAGAGGTCAAAGAGGAGGCACTAATAAGCCAAAGTATAGAGGAGGAAAAACGCTCTATAGATTTGGAGCGACTACTAATAGAGCGACCATTCAAAGAGAAACGACTACAAGATGACCCTGCAAATGGGGTAAGTCTCTCTATGCTTATAGAGTACCAATCCAAAAAGATTCTGCTTTTGGGAGATGCCAAAGACAAGGTAGTTATCGCTTCACTCAAATCACTAGGATATTCACCTCAAAATAGGCTCAAAGTTGATTATCTCAAACTAGCTCATCATGGGAGCAAACACCATACAAGTGAGGAGTTTTTGAGCTTGGTGGAGTGTAATCACTATATTATTAGTACCAATGGGAGGTATGGGCACCCCAATATTGAGACCCTAGCACGGGTATTGTGTCATAAGGGGCGAGATAGGAGTGAGAAGATATATTTTTATTATAACTATCCTAGAGAGGTTTATGAGGGGTCGAAAACTTATCTGTTGAGTGAAGAGGATGAAGAGAAGTATAATTGTGAGGCGATTTATGATTATATGAAAGTTGAGATAATCAATAAAAATGTTTTATGATAACCTCTATCTCAACTACATTTTCATATTTTAATACTATAATAATCAAAAAAAGAGGGAAAAAAAGGATATTTTTTGATTATTGGTAGGCAAAAAGAGATAAAACTACTTGATAGTATCTGTGAAGAGGATAGAAGTCGGTTGGTTGTGGTGCATGGTAGACGAAGAGTTGGCAAGACCTATCTTATTGATTATATGTTTCAGGAGCGTAGAGAAGATTGTCTCTTTTTTAAATTTACAGGTAGTGCTGAACAGGATTCATCTATTCAAAGAGACTATTTTGTAGAGGCTATCTATCGTTGGTTTAGACAAGAGCCAACTACGCCTATTAGAAGATGGCATCAAGCTTTTATCTTTTTGGGGAGGGTGATAGATAGAGAGATTGAGAAGCGTAATCACAAGGGGAAGGTTATTCTGTTTATTGATGAGGTGGCTTGGATTGATAGGCATAACAAGGCAGGATTTTTGAGTGCTTTTGGTCATTTCTATAACACCTATTCTGAAAACTTTGATAATCTTATTGTAATTCTCTGTGGCTCTAATGCTTCATGGATAAAAAACAAAATTATGAAAGATACGAAAGGTCCATTATATCAGAGAGTGGATATTGAGATTCCTCTCTATCCTTTTGATTTAAAAGAGACCAAAGAGTATCTGCTCAAAGAGAAAAAGTTTGATTTGGATAATAAGAGTATTGTTGATATATATATATCCGTTGGTGGAGTAGCTAAATATCTAAGTTATATGGACTCTAAACTCTCTGTTGCAGAGAATATCAATCGACTCTTTTTTATGCTAAACTCCCCTCTCTATGATGAGTATAATGCTATTTTTAAATCTCTATTTTATGACAAAGCTTCACAACACAAAAGAATAATAAACCTACTATGCAAAAGAAAATCGGGCTATACCTTTGCTGAAATCGAAGCAAAAATTACCAAGAGTAAGCGTTCTATTATTCGCTCCAATATAGATGAGCTAATAGATACAGGGTTTATAAAACCTATTAATCGCTTTAACCATAAAAGTAAAAATAGCAAATATATTGTCGTAGACTCTTTTACCCTCTTTTATAATAAATGGGTTCAGCCTTTGAGCAAAAATGATATAGCTATAGCGATTGACTATTTTCAAAATATTGTAGAGTCACAATCTTATATATCATGGGCAGGGTTTGCTTTTGAAATGGTGATTATTGCCAATATTCATCTCTATCTAAATCAGAGAGGTTTGAGGGCTATTGTCAAGAGCGTTAGCTATTGGGATTATCGTTCAAATGATAAAAATGAGAGTGGTGTTCAGATTGATGTATTGATTGAGTATCACAATAATATTTATGATATTGTCGAGTGCAAATATTATAATGGAGAGTTTACGATTACAGGAGATTATGCCAAAAATCTAATAAATAAAAAAGAGAGATTTATACAATATGGTATCGGCAAGAGAAAAAAATATGATATTAAATTGATAATACTCTCTACTTATGGGACTCGGATTAATAGATATTATAATAGTGTAAATGTGGCACAAGATATTTTGTTGGAGGATTTGATGGGGTGAAGTTTTAGATTGAATAAATTAGGAAAAATATAAATGTAAAGTACTATATAATTATGGAGTATTTAAAATATGAATGAAAAAAGAGTAAAAGACCAAATAAAAAAATTAACCGTACAGATAGTAACCCCCAAAGAGCGAGGTACAGGGGTGTTAATAATGTACCAAAACAAGCCCTATATCCTAACAGTACGCCATGTTATCTATGGCAAAGCCAAAAGAGCCAAGGAGATTGAGTCTGATGAGGTGGAGTTTGTCTTTTATAACCAAGCACGACACTATGCCAAGGGGATTAAATCTATAGGAGAGTTGATACTGCTAGAGCTAAACCCAAAAGAGCTACCCCATTTTGATAGGGTGCTATTTAAGGAGGTTTCATATAATCCTAACTACTATATTAGAGGATTTCCTACAGGGTTAAACAAGGCTCATAACTTTAGAGCAAAGTGTAATGATGATGCCATTGATAGATGGCGATTTAAGATAGAGCTTTTGGATATGACAAATGATACTTCAGGTGAGGATGCTATAGAGTATATGCGAGGGGTTTCGGGGAGTGGGGTATTTTTTAGTAAAAGCAAAAAGCTCTATTTGGTGGGCTTGGTCAATGCCCTAGCCAATCAATCAGGAACTTTTAATGCTGTGGAGTGTCTCAATCTGCGTAAACTTATCAAAAAAAGAGAAGCTCAAAAAAAGAGTGTTATAAAAAAGATTTTCTTATCTACTCTCTTATTGGGTGTGGGTGGGGTGGCTCTGTTTTATTATCTGCAAGGTTTGGAGTCAGAGGCTTTAGCCCCGAAAGATGAAATACCAAAAGAGAGAACGAGGCTAAAGCCTTCGATTCCAATGGTTAGCGATAAAACACCACAAAAAGAGGAGAAGAAAGTGGAAGTTGTAACAACCATAAAACCCAAAGTAGAAACCCTCAAAGCCAAAGAGGTAAAAGTAGTCAATGTCACTACTACACCACCACCCCCTCCACAAAAGACGAAAGATGGAAAGCCAATACTTTTGCCTAAAGATATTACAATCCAATCCAATAAACCACTCCATCCCAAAGATAGTACCATTAAACCCAAAAAGGCAACGGTTTTACCTCAACAAGCTACCCTTTCTCCTATGGAGAATACCCAACAACCCAATACAAATCTCATAGAGAAAAAGTAAAATTCAAATTATCAAAAAAGGAAAAACATGAAAAAATATTTAACAAAACTAACACTAATTACACTCGCTTCTAGCAATCTGCTCTTTGGAGATATAGTATTTAACCTAGGAGCTCAACAGTTCGCCAATTCTATAGAGGGCAAATTCAAAGATGCTACCTATGACCTACCTCACACCATTGTCTCTACTTCACTCAAATTTGATAATGGACACTATATCCCAAATCAGAGTGGAAGCTTCAAAGTCCAACTCAAAAAACCAAAATCTAAATGGGGAGTGACTTTTGATGTCAATACCTTTTTAAATACTAGAGGTTTTGGTGTAACACTGATGAGCAAAGAGGGGCGTATTGTGACTATCTTTTTCTCTCAAAATAAAATTAGTGTAAGTGGAAAATCATTGGAGGAGAAATCACTAAATGGACATAAAGAGATTATGGGAAGTGTTGAGAGTGATGGGAAGAGTATTGATGTGATTATCAATGGTATGTATACTTTCAAAGTCGAAAAACCCAATTTTCAACTCGCTTATGTTGATGTAAACCTAGCAATAGATTGGAAAAGTGGTTATGAACAACCTGATAAACTCAATAGTCTAACCATTAGTACTACTTTAAACTAATTACTCTATAACAAAATAGCTCAAAATGGGACATTTTTTGGTAAAAAAAAACGATAAAATACAAAAAAAATAAAAAGGAACAGAATGAAATTTAAAAGAACTATACTTTTTGTTATTGTAATGGTATTGTTTAATGCTTGTGG
>CAZSHP010000127.1:0-4490 GCA_964606545.1 uncultured Sulfurovum sp.
TCAAAGAGAAAGGGTATGATAATAAGTTTATCTATGCAGGTCATGGCTATTTTGATAATATGAATGAGTATTTTTCCCATAATGGATTTAAGATTGTAGATAGAGTCTCATTTGATAAAGATGAGATAAGCTTTGCTAATGTTTGGGGAGTGTGTGATGAGGATTTATTTGATAAAAGTATCAAAGAGGCAGACCTATCTTATGCCAAAAAGCAACCGTTTTTCTCATTTGTGATGACCACATCCAACCACAGACCCTATACCTATCCTGATAACAAAATAGATATACCAAGCCACACAGGACGAAAAGGTGGAGTTAAATATACTGACTATGCTATAGACGCATTTTTAAAAAAAGCTTCAAAAAAACCTTGGTTTGACAATACTCTATTTGTTTTTGTAGCAGACCACAATGGAGGGAGTGCTGGAAAAAATGAGCTACCACTATATAGATATAAAATTCCACTTATACTCTATGCACCTAAGATTATCAAACCTCAAACTATTACCAAGCTCTCATCACAGATTGATTTAGCTCCTACACTCTTTAGTTTGATGAGTTGGAGTTACAAAAGTAAATTTTATGGTCAAGATATACTAAGTGGTGAGTTTAGACCAAGAGCCTTAATAGGAAACTACCAAAAGCTTGGACTCTATCAGGATGATAGATTGACAATACTTCTACCCAATGCTACTATCAAAGAGTTTAAGGTAGAAGAGTTAAATCTAAAAGATAATAGATATAGGAGGATAGAGCCAATAACAGAAGATATTAATGATATAGTTGGTTATTATCAGAGTGCTAGTTATTTTTATATGAATCGATTGGATAGGAGGGGTAAACTAACAGATATTGATGTTGATTAATCTCAAAATAGATAAGTGTAGAAGGTGGGGAAAATGAATATCAAAATCTCCACTCTTATGCGATACGAACTTTGTCTAAGTAGTAACCAGCTTCGTCTTGAACTACCTCTGCATCTTTGTATATATATGTAGGGTATCCATACTCCTCATCATAAACAACTGTCAATTTACTATCTCTTCTATCTAATGCTTTTTCTATTATATCAAAATAACCATCTATTGTTTTGAGATATTTTTTTCTATCGCTATCTATCTCTGTATCACTTGGTATAAAAGTGGCATCAACTATTTTATTATTAGCTACCACAATTTTTTTCTTCTCCTCGGGAAAAGAGTTGCAAGATATATCTAGTATGTAGGTGTAGTTCTCTATCTTTTTTGAACTCCACAGTGCTTTTTGTCTATTGAACTCTTGTTGCTCTTCGCTTATCCTTGAACTATTACAATTTGCTATGAAACAGGTCGTAGAGAATAGCTGAGTTATTAATTTCATATATTCCATAACATTATTCTTTTTTTTTGATTTTATATATTATATTTAAAAATAATGTAGTAATTATGTAATAATGTAAAAAAAATGAAAAAAATTACAAAATAATGACACTTGCAATAGCAAATCCACCATCATGGGCTATAGATAGAGAAGATTTTGTTATATTGTGTAGTTTTTGGGCTTTTTCTGTTAGTTTGAAGTGGGGAGCCCCTTTTGAATCTTTGTATATAATAATATCATGAAAACATAGCTCTGCACCTATTCCACAACCAAGAGCTTTTGCTACTGCCTCTTTTGTTGCCCAGTACCCTGCTATGCTTTCTGTTTTTTTTGCTAATTTTTTTTCATCTTTGTTTAAAAATCTATCTATAAATTTATCTCCAAATTTAGAGATAGATTTCTCTATTCTGTCTATTGCTACTATATCTGTTCCTATTTTCATACAGAGAGTTTACCCAATTTTTCAATAAGATATGTGTAAATTTTGAAAAAAAGAGCGAGAATAGTTGTCGTATATATAATTTTCTACCCATTATTAATTATATCTTATATTTAAAGAAAATCTAGTAGAATATAACTTTTAATAAAAAGAGGATAATAATGAATATAACAAAAGAAGAGCTAGGAAATCGAATTACACTATATGCTGTAATGTCAAGATTGATGATGTCTGAAGTTGATAGTGAGTTTCTCAAATCTATAGAGTCAAATGAGTCACTTTTGAATCTTTTCCCCAACTATAAAGAGTGGGATAAGCGAAAAGAGTTTAACTCTACTATCTTAAAAGAGAGATATTTGGATGTGGATTATACTAATCTATTTCTGCTTCATCTAGTGCCGTATGAGAGCTTTTATACTAGAGATGACCAGATGATAGAGAGTGGTGGAGATAACCCTGTGATAAAACTCTATAACACTTTGGATTTTAGAGTGGAGCTAGATAGAGCTAGAGTAGTTAGTCCTGACCATATTGGGGTGGAGTTGGAGTTTATGTATATGCTCTGTTTGGCTATGCAGAGGGCTATTGATGCAGAGGACAAGGGTGCATTGGAGGAGCTATTTTTTCTACAGAGAGATTTTCTACATGACCATCTGCTCAATTGGGCTCCTATGTATCTTATCAATATGAAAAAAGAGTCTAGGACACCTCTGTATCATGATGGGGCTGAGTTGGTTGTGGAGTTTCTGTTGAGTGATTTTGAGTATCTAAGTAACAAGCTCAATATTCCTGTGTCGGGAACTTGTGGATGTTAGATGAGATTAGAGTTTAGCGTAGCCTCTTGTATTCGAGCTACAAGCAAGTTTTCTCAATGCACTAAGTGTGTAACTGTTTGTCCAGTCTCAACTATAGAGATAGTAGATAATATCCCTGCATTTACTCCATCTGCCTGTATTGATTGTGGTGGTTGTGTTGGGGTCTGTCCTACAGAAGCTTTTTCTCTAAAGGGGTTCTCCTCTATCAACCTCTTTTTTGAGCTTTTGGAGTCAAAAAAAAACCGACTATCTTGCAAAACAGAGATTCCCTGTTTGAGTATCTTGTCTGTGGAGCATCTAATATCTTTGGCACTTGCTTCAGAGGAGCCTTTGGCTATGAATCTTGAGGGGTGTCGTTGTGGTGGAGATAGTGATAGATTGACTAGCCAGATAAGAGCCAATATAGAAGAGGCTAATTTTGTATTAGAGAGTTTTTCTGACAAGAGGATTTTGTCAGCTCTGTTTGAGAGTGAAGTTGTGGAGGATAAGGTTGTATCTAATAGGCGTTCTCTCTTTTCTCTCAAAGAGGCGTTAAAAAACAAGCAGAAATTTGATGAGGTGGTAGATGCTGATGAGTTAAGAGCTTTTGAGTTAGATAGTGAAGTTATCTCTAAGATAAAGAGCAAAAATATTCCAGATAAAAGAAAGCTTCTCTACTCTATATTAAAGAGAGTAGAAAAACCTCAAAACTATGATATTTTAGCTAGTGAAGATATATCATTTACATCTCAAAAATTTATAGATGAGAGCTGTACAAATTGCCAAATCTGTTATAGAGTCTGTCCTACGGGAGCTTTGAGTTCTGATAGTAAGTTCTCTGTAATCAATTTTGACTCTATGATGTGTCTGAAGTGTCATCTCTGTCATGATGTTTGTGAACCAAATGCGATTGGAATTCAAGCAGGATTTGAGATAAAAGAGCTTTTTGAGCCTACCCAAAGAGTCTTGGCAAGTTTTGATATTAGACGCTGTAATGAGTGTGGAAACCACTTCACTTATAGTGGTGGTTTGGTAGAGTGTATGAGATGTAAAATGGAAGAGAGTGAGGCTATGGAGTTGCATATAAATCCAAAGTTTTTTTAAAAACAATTCCTCTACAAATAGAGAGTAGTATTCCAAAAAATTAAAAAAGGGCAATAGATGAAACCAGAAGAGATTAGACCAGATACAGAGCTTTGTACCATTATTGGATATAATGCACAAATAGGTGACAGACGAAAGTATTTTAATAGAATACTTAGAGATAGTGGGATAAATGCAACTGCGATTGCCCTGAATATAAAAGATGAGCATTTTGCAGTAACAATGAAAAATGTAGCAAAATCCAGAGTTAGAAGAATGATAATAGAACCAGAGTTCCAAGTAGAAGCTGTGCAGTATTGTGATGAGCTAGATGAGAGAGCAAAAGTTAAAGGATTAGTTGGATTTATAGAGATAGTAGATGGCAAGATTATAGGTCATAATCTTGATGTAGTTATTGATAGTCTAACAGAGAATCCAGAGTTTTTTGATGAAAAGATGACTTTGGCTATTAGGATGATGCTACTAGCCAAGCGTTGGTATAATGTAGAAGTTGATTTGAACAAAGTACCCGTAATGGCATAGAAGTTTAAAAAAAGGAAAAGAGTGAAAGATTTAAAGGAACTAAGAGCCGAATTTGAGGCACTAAAAGAGAGTGAGGAGTTTTGTGTAGATGGCTCTTGTGGAAGTGATGAAGAGGTTGATTTAAAAGATTATCCTTCGTATACAGAGGCTCTATATTCTCAGATAATTGCACCTAGTGTTAGTGGAATTTATCTATCAAGATGGGATATAAAGGAGATAGCAGAGGTAGCAGGTGACTCTATGGCAATTCACCCTAGAAAACGGATGTTTGA
>CAZSHP010000128.1:0-4328 GCA_964606545.1 uncultured Sulfurovum sp.
AAGACTAAAAATCAAACTCTCCCTTATCGGTATATTTGTTCTCTTCTCCCTCTTCTCATTCCAAGAGCAGTTTATCAAGAGCCTAGAGACGCTTTATCATTTTGATAATATGAGGTTTGCTGTGGTTATGCTCACTTTTGGGGTGATACTTACAGCTAGTATCTATAATTTGGCTTTTTATTTCTATATTCGTAATAAGCAGTATCTATATTATGGATTGGCTCAGCTCTCGACTCTGCTTATGCTTATTAGTTTGGACTCTATCTTTATCTCTCCATTTTATGAGGTTTTTGGGTTCAAGAGCCACTTTGTGCTTGATTTGAGCAAGGCTTTTGTGGTTCTCTTTTCTATGTTTTTTATTCGAGAGTTTCTCAAAAGTTATCCTATGGATGAGAGGATTAGGAGTTTGATAAATGCTATTATATATATTACGGCTTTTGATATAGTTCTCTGTTTGATTCTCTCCTATAGTGTTTTTACAACTTTGATACCTATATTTATTCCTATTTGGCTTGTTTTGAGTGAAGCTTATCGGCTTATAGAGGAGAAAGATACGCCTTTTTATTTTTTGATTACAGGTTGGTATATCACTATTGGGGTTTCGATTATGATGTTTGTGGGGTTTATCAAGATGACTGGGATTGTGTTTCCATTTATTCATCTCTCGTTTGCGATTGAGTCTATTTTTCTCTCTTTGGCTATCTCATATAAATTTAAACTTGTGGAGGAGAAGCAGAAAATGCAACAAGCCCTACTACTACAACAATCAAGACTAGCATCAATGGGTGAGATGATTTCTATTATTGCTCATCAGTGGAGACAACCACTCAATTTTCTCTCTGTAGTTAATATGAATCTAAATAGAATGCACAAAGATAACAAAAATAGCAAAATGCTCCTAAGCGAAGCGAATAAACAGATAGAGTATATGTCTGAGACTATTAATAGCTTTCGTAACTTCTACAATCCCTCAAAAGCCAAAGAGGAGTTTAGTATCAAAGAGGCTTCTCAACACGCTATCAATATAGTCTCTCACTCTATGCAGTCACACAAAATAGAGATGATAGAGATATTTGAAGAGGATAGTAGAGTTTATGGCAATAGAAATGAGTTTGAACAGGTGGTTTTAAATCTACTAAACAATGCAAAAGATGCCATAATAGAGCGAAAAATAGAGTCATCTCTTATTGAGGTTAGGGTTGGAGATGGTGGTTTAAGTGTCAGAGATAACGCAGGTGGCATTAAAAAGAGGAATTTAGAGAGGATATTTAATCCCTACTTTAGTACCAAAAAAGATAGTGATGGGATTGGGCTTTATATCTCCAAGCTAATTATAGAGCAGGAGATGGGGGGGAGGTTGGATGTTTCGGTTTATGAGGGAGGGAGTGTTTTTGAGATTAGATTCTAATTGATAGTTATATTATTTGCTATTTTTATATCTTTTAATATAAACGATAGATGCAACAGTAATTGCACCCAAAGTAAAGTATAAAATTTGATGAACATAAGGTTTACTAGCCTCTATGAGCTGTGGTATATAGGCTTTGGTTGTATCTATATCTTCTACTAATACGCCTAGATAGTAGCCTAATATAGCCAATACAATAACCCAAACTCCTGCTCCTGCTGTGGTATATAGTGTGAATTTTTTTATATCCATATTTGATAACCCAGCAGGGAGAGAGATGAGTTGACGGATTCCAGGGATTAGACGGGATATAAATGTGGAGAATGAACCGTGATTTACAAAATACTCCTCCATCTTTTGTAGCTTCTGCTCGGTAAAAAAGAAGTATTTACCAAAGGTCAAAACTCCTGCTCTCCCATATTTTTTGGCTAGATAGTAGTTAAACAACGCACCAGCAAGTGAACCTGTAGTTCCAACAACTATAGCTATGATTATATTCATCTCACCATTGAATGCCAAATATCCCGCAGGTATCATAGCCACTTCACTAGGAAAAGGAAAAAAAGTACTCTCCAAAAACATCATTATAAATATCCCCAAATAGCCAAATTGGCTCACTAAATCCACTATATAATTTACT
This sequence comes from uncultured Sulfurovum sp., assembly GCA_964606545.1. GTDB lineage: Bacteria > Campylobacterota > Campylobacteria > Campylobacterales > Sulfurovaceae > UBA1140. The sequence continues at coordinate 2,049 of CAZSHP010000128.1, forward strand.
ATCTCATGCACCGTCTTTTTTCCTTAAATTCTTCTATTTTCTTTTCTGTTGATTTTATTGTCCAGTCAACACCATCATTTAAAAAAGTTCGTTCTATTTGAGTAATTCCTATTTTATCTAACATATATTCAATCTTTTGTATCTCGTTATATGAGGTGTTGATATGGAAGTTTAACATTTTTTCATATAAAATAACTTTAGAGTTGGCAATAACTTGCTTAACAGAGCTACCATATGCTCTAACTAACCCTCCAATACCCAATTTTGTACCCCCAAAATAGCGAACTATAAGCACAGCTACATTTATCATATCCTCTCCTCTTAGAACATTTAGAGCAGGTGGGGCTGATGAGCCTTTTGGTTCTCCATCATCAGATGAGTTCTCTACTATCTGTTCAAACTCATTGAGATAACGCAGAGCATAGACAACATGATTTGCTTTTGGGTGTTCGGCTCTTAGCTTCTCTTGTAACCCCTCAAACTCATCAATTGGGACTAGATGAGCTATAAATTTTGACCTTTTTACTTCATATGTCTCTATATGGGACTCTGTTATAGTATTCATAGCTTCTTATTTACCTTTTTGACAATCAAATCTACAAATGCGTCATCATCATTAAAACATTTAGAGACTATATAGTCATCATATTTGATTTTTTCGGCTATCTCTCTATGCTCTATATCAAGTTCAAAAATAGTTTCAGAGTTATCAATAGTAAATGCGAGTGGATATATAACTACTTTTCTATGTGTGGGATTTCGTAACACATCTATTAGATTTGGCTCTAACCATGCCGAATTTCCTACTTTTGATTGGTATACCAATTTAATATTATGAAACTCTATACCTCTGCTTTGTAGATATATCTTGAGAGCTGAAACATTTGCCTCTATCTGTTTCTCATAGGGGTCACCATTTTTGATAATACTCATAGGTAATCCATGAGCAGAGAGAAGTAAATCATACTCTTTTGTATCTCTGCCCTCCATACTTTGCATGATTTTGGAAGCTACAGCCTCAATATAGTCATAATCATCATAATATGGCTCTATAATAGTTATTTTGGGACTATAATCTATCTCTTTGCATCTTAGTTCTATATCCTCAATGGATGAGAGTGTAGTTGTTGTTGAGTATTGTGGGTACATAGGAAATAGTATTAGCTCTTTAACTCCATCTTGTTTAAATCTCTTGAGCGACTCTGTAGCAAAAGGAGGGACATAACGCATAGCTGAGACGATAGGCATATCTAGTCTTTTTTCTAATTTGGCTATTAACTTGTTTGTAAGTTGGGGTAGAGGAGATTTCCCCCCTAGATGCTCTACAAAATTCTTTTTGACCTCATTTAGCCGTTTTTTTACAATTATATTGCCTATAATTTTTCTCATAAGTGGATTCATAGTCAAGATATTTTTGTCTGCAAACATATTTCGCAAAAATAGCTCTACCTCATCTATACTGTTTGAGCCACCCATGTTTAGTAGTATTAGTGCTTTTTTCATAGTTGTATTTTATCTAAACCTATCTTTGTAAGAACATTTTAGACACAACTCTTCACTACATTTTCTCTCTCTGAATCCATCTATCATCTTTTTTGCTTTAGTTCCCATAACTATATCTCTTAGAGATTGATTGTGTAGTGAACCAAGCTCTATTATCCCCTCACCATCCAAACAACAAGGAACAACCATGCCCGAAGCTAAAATAGCTATATGAGAGTTTAATCCTTGACAAGTTCCATGACCATAGTTTGGATTTTTTAGAGATGGCCACTCAAAATAGTTATCAAAATGCAACAGTATCTTATAGTCTAATCGGATAGATTTTTTCTCTTTTGGCATACTTAAATCTATTTTGAAACTAGAAGATAAGACATCAAAGAGTTTAGAGTTGAACTCTCTCTCACTCATAGCCTCATCCAAATTCCATATACGCAGATTGATAAAACTCTCCTGTTTTCTTCTCATTTTTTCATAACAAAGCTCTACTATAGGTCTCATATACTGCTCAAAAGAGACTCTAGTACTGTTTTTATTAAACGCATTTAGAGATATATTTATCTGTTTGACAGCAGGGTGAAATAGTGTTTCATAGGAGTGATTCTTTATAAAATAACCACTTGTGGTTAGGAGTGCTTTCATACCGTATCTATCTATAATATCAAGATACGCTGATAGATTTGATATAGTCAGAGGGTCACCAAAAACATGACAAGCTATCTCATTAGTAAATGGTTTTGCCTGTTTGATAATAGAGTCAAAAAAATCTAAACTCATAGT
>CAZSHP010000129.1:0-4127 GCA_964606545.1 uncultured Sulfurovum sp.
CTCTTTTTATTTTATAATAGTAGAATATTACTTATTTTTATCTAAATTTATGGTTTTTTAGTTGTTAGCAATAGAGATTTAAATAAAGAGGAGAGGCTCTCTGCACCGTCCTAAAAGGACGATGTCTCTGAGCCTAAAATTATTTGATGAAAATTTGTTTTGGATATTAAAATCAAACTCCATCAACTCTAAGTAGTTTAGTCTTACCAATCATCAAATCTATAGTCATGCCCATTCGTTTGAAAACACTCTCTTGTCTATACTCAAGATTATGTTTTTTACAAATCTCTTTTACTAGTGGTTGAGTCTTTTGATAGAAGCTTAGAGGCATATCAGGGAATAGATGATGCTCTACTTGATAGTTTAGGAAGCCGTGTACATAATCATTGAAATCACTACCTGTTTTATAGTTAACAGAACCCATGATTTGTCTTAGATAGAACTCTCCATGCCCTTTGTATGGCTTGTTAAACATATATATATCCTCTGCTGAGTGGTTTGGAACAATTACTAAAAATGAGTGTAGATTTGCAAAGAATTCTGCCATAATAACAACAATCAAAGCATTCCATACAGCAGTTATTCCAAGTGGAATAAATAGTGCAGGAATTACTATGAATTTGATAGCAAAATATGGTAGATAGTAGTTCCACCAAAGCTCAAACCCAAAAGGAGTTCTAGGGTCAAATTCATAATCTAGTATCTCTTTTTTGTTCTCTTCTTTTAGTTTTTTGTTTTGTAAGATTCTAAGTGTATTTGGTGCATAGTATGTAAACTTCCATGTCCCTGCAAAGATGTATACAAACAGTTTTCTAGCCCACATTGGCGTTTTTGATTGTATAAGCCATTGCATATTTCTCTCTACATTATCAGGGTCATCAGCTTCACCTAGGTGATAGTGGTGCATTATATTATGCTCATACATCCACGCCTTTGGGTGAATCCAATCAAGCCAATCTAACCATCTTCTACTACCATTTGCAAAATGTTTTTTTGTATATTTAGCAGGTATATTAGGTACTTTGTCATAAGCACCATGAAGTATAGGATGGGTTACATTTGCCCATCTTCCTACATTCCCTGTACTAATTAATAGTGCTGCTAATATAGCAAATGGCCAAAATATAAATGGATTCATCCCCCCTGCCATAAGCTCATCAAGGCTAATAATTGCTACAAGAAAATATCCTGAAAAGGTAAACATTCTCCCCCATCTCTCCATTTTGAGCAGATGCTCAAAATCCTCTTGTGTAGCCTCCCCTATAGTTGCTTTTGCCTCTTCAATATCCTTTTGAAGTTGCTCTTTGTCAATATCTTCGTATTGAGTATATTGATGACTCTGTGACTCTAACCGCGACATATCGCTCCTTTTATAATTGTGATTAGAGTCTATTATATATCAACTATTATAATAAGCTTAATAATCTGTAGTGATAACTATATAAAATTAATTTATTGATTATTTTGTTACATATCTAAAAAAAAATAGAATAGAATAAAATATTTAAGAATAAACAGAACTCATTATCTTAAACCAATCTTTGGAGAAGTTCTTTTTGATATAACTCTCATGATGAGGAACAGAACACCCTACACAGTTTTGGTGAATTGCCTCTTCTGATTTATATTGTGTACCATCTTTTGAGTCGATATTGCATCTGCTAAATAGCATTCTTTTTTCTATTTTTTCAAATCCATTATCATCAAATCTAAAATTTGGACAAGCACAGAGATAACAGTTTAGATTCTCCATATTGTGGCACTTTTTATTCTCTTTATAGAGAGGGCAGAAATTTGGCTCTTTTTTTACCATATTTTCATATCTAAAGTACTCTATTAGTTCGTTCTCATTTAGATGAGATAGTCTATCTACTATCTCCTTGTGTTTTTTGCCGTGGGATTGAAACCATGATTTGTAGCTCATTTAAACTCTTTTTGGCAAAATTATATCATAAACCATCCAACAAGCATAAATAGTAGAATCTCAACCCCCTCAAGTGTAGCACCTAGTACATCTCCATTGACAAATTTGAGTTTAGATGCAAAAAAGACTGATATAACAAAACCTAAAACTATACCTACTATAAGATATAGTACAAAATATGGTGTTAGATAAGAACCAATAGATGTAAAAACTAAAAAAAGAGGAGTTAAATACCAATAGTCTAACGACTCTTTTAAACCTGTAACAAAAGAGGACTTAAAATCATGAAGCATAATTTGGGTTATAAGAGAGAGACGACTAATTATTAAAACAGCCATAAATTCAGTTAATAGATTTTGAGTAAAGAGCAGAATAATTCCTGCTACTTTTAACATCATAAAAGCAAAAGCATACAGTACCCCCAAAGCTCCAACAGTTGGCTCTTTGATAATATCAAAAGCATCTCTACCAGAGTGAGAGGCGTATATAGCGTCATATACATCTACTACAGCTTCTGTGTGTATGAACCCATAGAGCAACATATATGATACAGCCGATATAGTAGCTCCATACCAACCAAATTTTGCAAGTAGTGTATATAAAAAAACTGTCAATGCACCCAACACAAAACCAACAGATGGTAGAGTTAGTAACATATGGTTGAGTACCTCTGGTTTTGATAGGTCATCACTGCTTTTGAATCTTAGTGGTATTATTGTAAAGTATGAAAAGGAGAATTTAACTCCTAAGTATAAATTTTTCATATAAATCCTAATTTTTTTCTAATAATAGAGACTCTATTATTCTATCTACATCAAGTCTCTGTATCATTTCGCCTACAAAGCTATCAATTGTCTCTCGTTTATATCGTTTAAACTTTAAATCATCGAAAAGTCCATGAACAAAAGTTCCTTTTATGTTTCCCTTTTGATAATATAGAGGATATTTTTTGCTAACTCCATTATGAATCTCAAATCCCTCTAACTCTCTGTTAAATACTCTATATCTGCCCTTTCTTACTATTTTTAGTTTTTGAAGTATAACATCATCATCTATAAATCCCAATCCCTCTACAGTAGTCGGAACTATAGATTCTGTACACTCATTATCTATAACTCTCTTAAACATCATCTCATATCCACCACAGATACCAAATATCTCTGTTTTTGTCTGCTGTAGTTGTTCAAATAGTCCTATCTCTTTTAGCCATGTCAAATCTTTTATCACTAGTTTAGAACCTGGTAGAATAATCTCTTCAAAACTATCTAGTGATATATTTTGTCTGATAAACTCTATAGATATATTATCATCTGCTATTAGTGGTTCAAAATCATTATAGTTACTCATAGTAGGATAGGCTATAACTCCTATTCGTTTTGCATCTACTCTACTTCTCTGTTGATAGTTCATAAGGCTTTGTGAATCTTCAAATCCTAGATTGAATGGAATATAGGGTAGTACTCCTAAGACAGGGATTTTAAACTCCTCCTCTATAATGCGAACTCCCTCATCAAAAAGTGTTAAATCTCCTCTAAACTTATTGACAATAACACCTATTATATTTTTTTGAAGTTTTTTGGGTAGAAGATTATAGACCCCCCAAATGGAGGCGAATACTCCTCCTTTTTCTATATCTGCCACCAATATAATCTTGGTATCAAACTCTGTGGCTATAAATATATTGGAGAGGTCTTTATCCATGAGATTTAGCTCTACAGGGCTACCTGCACCCTCTGAGACAATACACTCATATTGATTATCTAAGTATCTATAGGCATCTTTGACGATAGGTTTTAGCTCTGATATATTACGGTAGTACTCTCTGACATCTCTGTTTGCTACGACTTTGCCATTTACTATGAGAGATGCAGAGCTTTTTCTACCTGATTTTAATAGAATAGGGTTTATATGATAGGAGGTTGGAATATTTAAAACCTCTGCTTGAAAGTGTTGGGCTATGGCTATTTCACTACCATCATCTGCTACCATTGCATTGTTAGATACATTCTGTGCTTTAAAAGGGGCTACACTGTATCCCCTATCTTGAATAATTTTAGCTATAACAGATGTTATAGTTGATTTACCAGCATCACTACTAGTACCAAATATAGAGATATTTTTCATAAAAATATTATATCATGTTTTTTCTTGTTTTTAAGATTAAAAAATTAAGTTTATATTTAAATAATGCTTGTAATATTTT
>CAZSHP010000130.1:0-4105 GCA_964606545.1 uncultured Sulfurovum sp.
TTAATATTGTTTTAAATAATTTTCTATTGTTTCAGAGACATGTTAGAGATACTACCTAATCAGAGTGAGATTTCAAAATTTATTACACTAGATATTTCCAAATATGGAGGGCATGTAGGATTTGTTGGTGGGAAATTCATGAGACCTCAATATTGGCTAGAGGGGAGAATTTTAAAATTTTTAAACTAAATTCATATAATCCTCAAAATATAGATTATTAAAAGAGACAATTATAAATAAACAGAAAGTATTCTATTCTGAACCCCTTTTAACATCCCATAATATAGGTAGTTAAAGAGATAAAAAAAAATTAAAAAATTTCTTAAATAACACAATTGTGACACACCATAACTGTTATACTTTCTTAAGAAACATAAGCATAACAGATATTAAAAAAATAAAAGGGGCTTGAACTTATGAAATCAAAAATATTGACAAACTTAATAATTCTAACATCTATAGCATTTTTAACTGCTTGTTCAAATAAAACACCAGAGATAAATAAAGAGAAACTATCCAACTCTGAAATCATAGCAAAAAGGTTAGCCTATATAGAGAGTCTACCATTAGCAAAAACCTATCCTGTTGTAGAGAAAAAATACCATCCTACTCCTAAAGTAGACCACTATCAAGGTTACTCCTCTCCTACTCAAAGAGGTTATGATAATAGTAGTAGTAATATAGAGATAGTCTCATACGCTTCATCTCAACCAAGTGTACAAAAAAACTATCAATATCAGTTTAATAGTAGTAGTATCAAAAATAAAATAGAGAGAGATGCAAAAAAGTTTTTAGGAACTAGATATGTTTGGGGAGCTACTGGACCTAGTAAATTTGACTGTTCTGGATTTACTCAATGGGTATATAGAGACTCTGGAATCAATATCCCTAGAGTTTCACGCAACCAAGCAAAGGTTGGACAATATGTTAGCTATGCCAATCTAAAAAAAGGTGATATGGTATTTTTTGATACCAAAAAAAGACGAACAGGCAAAGTGTGTCATGTAGGAATCTATCTAGGAAATAACAATTTTATACATGCTAGTTCAGGTGCAAAAAAAGTAGTTATATATAACTTTAATGACAAGCCTTTTTACAAAAAACGATTTTTATGGGGTAGAAGAGTTATAAATGATAATAATCATTTAGCAATGAGATAAAAATTAACCTTTTTATATAAGAACTAATAGCTTATCACAAATTTTTTTAATAATATCAATATAGTTAGAATCCTCTCTATATATAATATAGAATTTTCTAACTAAAGAGGTACTGTTTATAGAAGACTGATAAAGGTCTTTGTACTTCAATTCATACTCAATTGCCAAACTTGATACAATCGCTATAGTCGTAATAGGTGCATGTGGTTTTGACCATTTTATACTTTGAATTATAGATGTTACGTTATCCACTTCAAATATAGCATCAAAATCATATATAGACAACTCCTGATTCTCAAGAAACTCCTCTATAAACTCTCTACTATACTCTCCTCTAGCATTGCAAACTATCCTACATTGATTCAAATCATCTCTACCTAAAGAATTTGGAAGAGATTTTTTAGAACAAACAACCATCTCATCCTCTATCCACTCTCTATATACTACAGAATCATCAAAAAGAGGGAACTCAATAAAACCCAAATCTAATTTCTTCTCTTTTATAGCTTTTACTATCTCTTTGCATGGAGCCACAGTTAATTTGATTTTACGATTTACCTCTTGATATATAGTATCAATTATCTCACCAGGGAGTATAAATGAACCAATTATCTGAGAGGCTCCAACTCTAAACTTATCTTCTATCTCAATTAGCATTATATCTCTTTTTTAATATCTAAATCGGTATGAAATGCCATAGCCAAATAGTTCAAAGAGGTAAAAAACTGTTTCTCATCAAAAGGTTTCATAATATAAGCATCTATTTTTAATTCTGAAGCTTTTGCCTTAAACTCGGGTTCATTATAGGCAGTAAAAAGGGATATTATCTGCTTTGGCTCAATCTCTCTTATCTTTTCGCTCATCTCTATACCATTCATATTTGGCATTACTATATCTGAGAGTACAATATTTGGATGTATCTTTTGATATAAAGATAACCCCTCTAATCCATCATTAGCAACAAAAACCTCTTTGCAATATCTACCTAAAATCTTCTTTATTAACTTTTGAGTAGGAAGGTCATCTTCAATATATAGTACAGTGGTATCGTTCAGATACATCATAATCCCTTTAATTTTATTATGAGTTATTATAACTAAAAACTATTTAAATTATATAGTAGAATTTATCTTGATTTTCAGATTAAACAACTATCTGTTATAATTTTACAAAAATGGAAAAATTAATATGGAATCAAAAGAGATGTTTTTGGAAAAAAATAGTGAATATATACAATTTATTCTTGACTCACAAGAAAATATTCTAATTCTAACAGATGGTCAAGAGCTAAAAAAAGCAAACCAAGCTATGTTAGATTTTTTGGGCTTTGATACCATAGAGAGTTTCTCAAAAAAACATGAGTGTATCTGTGATTTTTTTATAAAAGAGAGTGGCTATCTACAAAAAGAGAAAAATGGAATCTTATGGATAGATGCAATGTTAAATAGCAAAGATTATACACCCGATATTGCCAAGATAAAAGCTATAAATGGCAAAATTCATCTCTTTAAAATCCATATAAATGAGAAGAGAATAAATGAAAATCTATACTCAATAACTCTAACTGATATTACAGAGATAGAGCAGTATAAGAAGGAGCTAAAAAAAAAGATAAAAAAAATTGAAGAGAAACAGCAGATACTTATTCAAAATAGTAAAATGGCGTCTATGGGTGAAATGATAGCCAATATTGCACACCAGTGGAGACAACCTCTCAACTCACTCTCTGCTCTACATACTATACTCTTAATGGACTATAGAGATAATGGCAAACTTACAGAGGAGGAGATAATGGAGTTCAAAGAGGAGTCTAGTCAATATATCCATAAAATGAGTAGTACAATAGATGATTTTAGGAACTTCTTCTCTCCAACAAAAGATAAAGAGGAGTTTATTATCTCAGATGCTATCAAAGAATCCATCAAATTCGTAAAAGACTCTTATATGGATAACAATATTAAATTAATAGACAAAACACAAAATAGAAATACTAAAATTTATAGCTACAAAAATGAGTTAATACAAGTAATAATGATTCTACTAAATAATTCAAGAGATGCTGTAGTAGGAAATAATATAACTAACCCAAAGGTTATTGTAGATTTTACAGAACAAGACAAAGAGGTAAAAATATACATAAAGGATAATGGAGGAGGAATAGATAATGCCATTATGGATAGAATCTTCGAACCATACTTCACCACAAAATTCAAAAGTGATGGAACAGGTGTGGGACTTTATATGTCCAAAATGATTATTGAAGACTCTATTGGTGGCAAACTATCACTCAAAAACTTTGAAAATGGAGTTTTAGCTTCTATAGTTTTAACACTCTAATTATATATCTATTTTTGCTTTTTGACCTTGATTCTACGAATCACCTCATCTGCTACTTTCTCCTGAATTCCCATATCCAAATGGCTAAAAAAACCAACACATGAACAGTTCATCTCACCCAATACAAATGTATCATTGCCATTTTCATCTGTATCTAACATAAAATCACCTGTCCATATAATAGGTGTATTTTTAATTTTTCCTAATTTATCAGAAATCAGAGGAATAGCATCAACAAACTTATCAACAAGCTCAGGATACTCCTCTGGTTTATAGTAGGTATACTCAGCACCCGAAGCAATAGTTGCAGAGAATGCGTCTTTTTCTTGAATTGGTTTTTTATGAACAGCAAAAATTGGCTCCTCTCCTACCATCAAAATACGAATCTCACCCTCTACAATTCGAGGCATAAACCTCATATCAACAAGCATTCCATTATCACCCTCTATATACTGATGACAAAACTTCATAAATTTGCCCAAAGAGCTATACTCTACATGGTTATCAACTGCCTCTGTACACTTAACCACTGTATCCATTGGCAAAGTATCCCCTGCCTCATACTCTCCTAATTTACTATCAACAATCTCAACTCTCCATATACCTGA
>CAZSHP010000131.1:0-4094 GCA_964606545.1 uncultured Sulfurovum sp.
AATTTCTCTTTTTTCTCCTCTTCCAATAGTTTAAGTCTCTTTTTATCTCTATTTCTCCTCTTTAAGGGGTTTCTAAAGCCCGAAATATAGGGATGGATAAGATTTTTTGGGGACTTTTCTCATGTAAAGGTAAACAAAGTTAATGTTAAACAAAACGTATCTACAAGAATCTACAAACCTATCCACCAATTCACATACAGTTCATCTCTATATGATACTCTTCTTTGTAATATACAAGGAGAGTATCAATGCAAAGAGCAAAAGTTCCAATTTTTATACTTCTATCAACTACTCTACTATCTGCTACTACTATTAGTGAGCTTATAGATAATGGATTGGCAAATAGTAGTATTATCCAAAAAAATAGGCTTCAAACTGAGCTAATCGAAGCAAAAAAAGAGGAGAGTAGAGCCAGTAGATTTGGAGAGTTTGATATGGTGGGGAGCTATACACACTATAATCTACCTAGAACTCTAGCACCTATTGTTCCCTCTGCTCTCTCTCCGAACTCCTCTGTTGAGACGACACAAGATTTATTTACTACAGGTGTTCAATACTCTGTACCACTATTTACAGGTGGAGCGTTACAAGAGCAGATTCAAATCGACCAGTTATCTAAATCTATGAGTCAGAAAAAAGCTAGACTTAGTAGAGAGGAGTTGATTTATAATATTCGCTCTCTATATCTATCGGGACTCTCTCTCCAAGAGTTAATATCAGCTCAAAACCTATATATAGAGGCTTTGGAGAAGCTAAAAGAGATAATATCTCAAGGTGTATCTTTTGGTAAAAAAGCCAAAATAGATATAATAAAAACAGACTCTTCACTACAAGAGGCAAAGGGTAGATTGGCTCAGATGCAGAGTTCTCTAAAAATGATAAAATCGACACTATCAGCCACTACTCATACTCCAAATATAGACTATCTCGAATCTATAGAGGTAGATATGAATGGGGAGAGAACTATTTTGGTAGATAGAGATAGTCTAAATGGGTTAGATAGATTTGAACTTCAAGATTTGGAGATAGAAAAGGGTAGTAGAGTCATCTCAAAAGTCAAAGCGAGTAAAAAACCACAAGTTGCACTAAATGGCTATTGGGGAGATAACTATGATATAGATGGCTCTCTCAATAGAGAAAATCTATGGCAGATTGGTGTAAATCTAAAATGGAATATTTTTGATTTTGGTAAGAGTTTAGCCAAAATTCAACAAGCCAAAATCGCAAAACTTCAAGCCATTGTTCAAAAAGAGGTAACAACAGAGGGGTTCAAAAAGCTTCTAGCCCAAGCTACCAACAAGATAGAATCAGCCCTTGCCGATTATCAAACTGACCTATCCAAACTAGAACTACTCCAAGAGAGCCAACAGATAGAGGAGGCTAGATATAGTGCAGGAGTAGCAACGCTAAATGATTTGCTACTAGCCAAATCAAAAACCCAGTTGACAAAATCCAAGCTTATAGAGTCTGGGTATGCGTATCAAAATGGAGTCTACTATTTGGATTACCTATTAGAGAGAGGAGAAGAGAGATGAAAAAGATTATTGTAGTTGTATTAGTTATTGCTGTTTTTGTAGCTATCGCATTCAAAGGAAAAGCCCTAATGGAGCAGAGAAAAGAGGAGATAACAAAAGAGCCAATACCCCAAAAAAACACTATCTCTGTCTCTTTGACCCAAGCCAAAGAGGGTATTATGAGAGAGACACAACCCTATTTGGCGATAGTTCAATCCCACAAGAGTATCAAAGTTGCTACCAAAATGGCAGGATATATTGAGCATGTATTTGTAGAGGAGTCGCAACAGGTTAAAAAAGGGGAGCTTTTGGCGACTATTGATGAGAGTGACATCAACTCAAACATCTCTCTACTACAAACAACATTAGCCCAACAAGAGAATGATTTAGCCTTGGCAAAGCAGATTTATACTCGAAATAGAAAGCTCTATGAGGTAGGGGGACTACCCAAAGAGCAGGTTGATACATCAAAAGTGATTATGCAGGGAAAAAGCTCTGTTATCAAAGCAACTAAACAGAAGATTTCTCAACTTCAAGAGCAGAAAAGTTACCTAAAAATCAAAGCCCCATTTAGTGGAGAGATTGATACTCTACTTATGCACCAAGGAGATTTGGCAGTAGCAGGAAAACCTATTTTGAGTATGAGTAATGGAACTAAAAAACTTATCTTCTCCTTTGTAGCAGGAGAGAAGAGCATCAAAAAAGGTCAATTAGTCTATAACGGTGATAGAGAGATAGGCAAGATAAAAAAGATTTTGACTCTAGCAAAGCAAGGTCTAGTTCAAGCAGAGGTGGAGTTAAAAGAGACTCCTACACTACCACTTGGAGCAACACTTAATATTGATGTTTTAGTAAAATCTCAAAAGGGCTGTATCGTCCCAAATGATACGCTACTTCACAAAAATGAGGGAACTTATCTAATGGGCTATAGTAATAATAGATTTAGTCCTATAAAAGTAGAGACTATAATGAGCCAAAAGAGCCAAGAGATGATAACCCCTTGTCCTACAACTCCTATAGCTGTAGGTAGCGAGGTTCTGTTGGGTAAGTTGCCTATCTATGGAAATGTGGAGATTAGAAGATAGTATAATCTACTATATGATAAAATTTTGCCTAAAAAAGGCAAACCATGTCATATGAGATATTGACCATAGAGACCGTCAAAGAGTATATATTAAATATCAAAGAGATAAATCACTATCTCCAAGATGGAGATATAGAGATAGATGAGATAGGAGATGGCAATCTAAATTTTGTCTATATAGTCACCAACCGAGATAACCAAAAGAGCCTAATAGTAAAACAGGCTGTCCCATATCTGCGTATAGCAGGTGAGGGGTTTCCTCTCTCTCGTGATAGAATGAGTTATGAGATTAGAGCTTTGAAATTTTATGAAGAGCATGTCCCTACCTTTGCACCCAAAATATACTATGCTGATGAGGAGATGAGCTTGGTTATTATGGAGAATCTATCAGAGCATATTATTATGAGAAAAGGGCTAATAGATAGAGTCTACTATCCACACTTTGCAGAACATATCTCCTCTTTTTTGGCACAGACTCTATTCTACTCCTCCTCTCTATATCTAAATAGCAGTGAAAAACGAGCATTGATTGATAGATTCAACTCCAACACAGAGCTATGCAAACTCACAGAGGATTTTGTCTTTACTCTCCCTTTTATGGAGGATGAGACCAATGATATTAATCCCGATTTGATAGATGAAGCCAAAGCTCTTTTTGCCCAAAATCTATTCAAAAAAAATCTGCTAAAGCTCAAATATATCTTTATGACTCAAAATGATGCTCTACTTCATGGAGATTTACACACAGGCTCTATTATGCTAAACAAACAAGAGACATTCGTAATAGACCCAGAGTTTGCTTTTGTAGGTGCTTTTGCCTTTGATATAGGTGCATTGATAGCCAATATGATTAACTCCTATATCTCACACTTTTATCGTAGTAATGATAGAGAGTACAGAGATTGGATTTTAGAGACTATTAGAGAGATTTACACCAAATTTGAGTCCAAATTTTTAGAACTATGGGCGAAACACCCCAACTCTGCACTACTAAAAGAGGGCTTTATATCCGATAGTGAACTAGATGAGTTCAAATCAGAGTTTATGAGAAATATCTTCTCCCAAAGCGTAGGCTTTGCAGGGTGTAAAATAGCTAGAAGAGTCTTTGGGATAGCAGGAGTAGAGGATATTAGAGGGATAGAAGATAAAGAGAAACGAAAAGAGGCTGAACTGATGGCTTTGAGAGTTGGGAAAGAGTTGATTTTGAATTATGAGAGAGTTAGAGATGTTGAGGGGTTGATTGGATTGCTTCCTCAATAATTCTATATGTGTGACATAGTCACACATATGATTTAATCCAACTTCAAAACAGCCATAAATGCCTCTTGTGGTACATTGACACTTCCGATAGCCTTCATCCGTTTTTTACCTGCTTTTTGTTTCTCTAGTAGCTTTCTTTTTCGAGTAATATCCCCACCATAACACTTAGCAGTTACATTTTTGCCCATTGATTTGACATTGGTTCTAGCGATAACATTATTTCCGATACTCGCTTG
>CAZSHP010000132.1:0-4046 GCA_964606545.1 uncultured Sulfurovum sp.
TTACATAAAAATAAGTTAACTTTTACATAAAATTATTATTTTTAGATTTAAAAGAGTAAATTCTGTTATTTGGGACATTTTTTGGTAAACTGATTGACTATAATAGTAATCGAAAAAAATAAAAAGGAAAATCGTGAAAAAAACAACCATAATCAAATTAGCAGTAATAACAGGAATTTTATCAGGATGTGCAGGAGGAGAGCCATCTCCAGAACACAAAGCCTCTCTCAAAGAGAAAACAGCCAAGTTTTTTGGTACTACTACAGATAATATAACTATCGACAATTTTGAAGGAGGTCTAGTAGCTACAGGTTACAAAGCTACCTATCAGGGAACTTTATATAACTGTTTTCAGCATAAATTATATAGATATGTTCAGTGTAAAAAGCCAGGGTATTAATAGTAATTTATGATATTATGTCAATAATAAATTTAAATAAAGGAGAATGGCTCTTATCAGAGTTCCAAAGAGATGAACTCTTTGAGTCTAATTTTTTATGAAAAGACAGATATGGATAGTGACACTCCTATATACTCTCTCAATGCTCTCTCTATTAGGGTTTTTATATACTCTAATAAATAGTGATGTTGAGTTCATAATAGTTATCATATCTGTTATATTTCTCTCTTTGGGGTTTGGATATACTATGAGTTCTTATATCTTAAGTCAAAAATTTGAGATAGATGAGAATCTACTACACTTGACAAAGGAGATACTCCATGAATTAAATATTCCAATCTCAACAATACAAGCAAATAGTAAACTACTTAGACGAATGTTCCAAAATAATAAAAAAGCTATAAAACGATTAAGTAGAATAGATGACTCCTCTATTAGACTAGATAGACTCTATAGGGAGCTTGTCTATAGTATTAAAAAAGAGATACACTCTATTGAGAAGGAGTCCTTCTGTGTAGCTAAGATGGTAGAGGAGAGGGTGGCTGTTTTAGAGTTTCAACAGAGGAATCCTATTATACTAGATATTGAACCGACTAATATATATGTTGATAAGATAGGGTTTGAGAAGGCATTAGATAATATTTTAATAAATGCAATGAAATACTCTTATAAAAAAGAGCCTATTAATATATCATTGAGAGAGAATCTATTAACGATAGAAGATAGAGGTGTTGGAATGGATGAGACAGAGCTTATAACAATATATGAGAGGTACTACCAATCAGATAACTCTTCAAATGGAGAGGGAATTGGTCTAGCTCTAGTCAAAGCATATTGCGATGATGAGAGAATAAAAATCCTAATTAGTTCCCAAAAGGGGAAGGGAACTAAAGTTAGTTTCAATTTATTAAAAGTTTCTTGTTAAATACATCTTGTCTATTTGAAAATCATCGAAATCTTCAAGTTTATTAGCAATAATAAATCTTTGAAGTTTTTTTGTATACTTCTCTCTTAGTTCACAGTAGTTAATAAGGTATTGAACCAATTTTAGAGGGTCTTTTGTTATATCTCTCTGTTTTCTAAAGCTTTTATATGCGCCTCTTCCTATAGTTACGAAGTAGTCATCAATAGCATCACTTAGTGTTTTGTATTTTTTAAGATAGACTGGTTTGCCATTTCTAGTCTCTTTTGCTCTTATTCGTGGCTCATTTTTATTTACTGACCACATACCAAATATATTTTTACCTTTTTTAAAGAATCTTGACTCTCCCCAACCCGACTCTATTGCTGCTTGAGCTAATACTATACTAACAGGGTGTGTTTTCATTCGAGATAACAACTCTTTACCATCATCAGTTTTGTATTTTTTATATAATTTATCCAAAAATTGCAAATCATTAGAGGATGGATTTACAGTTTGTAGAATCTCTTCTACTCTTGCTCTTTTTACTTTTAGCTTCTGTTTACTAATTAAAATAGCAGGTAGAATCATATAAAAAAACTTCTGCTTTTTTTCTGAAACTTGAAGTTTATCTAACGATACAGTAGTAGTATAGTTGATAGGTTTAATCATCTTCTCTTTAAAAATAGTAATATCTTTTGGAGAGTTGATTCTTTTGTTCACAGTCATAGCGAGTTTATTACAAGATTTTTCAGACTCCTCTTCTACACTAACTACACCACTATCCTCCTCTATAGCATATGCCACTTCTGCTATAGAGGTATCGTCTAATGAAAATGTAGTAATTGTGACGCTTATAAATATTAAAAAATATTTAATCATGTTAGGTTACCTTTTTTGAAAAAATTTGAAAATTATACCAATTTTATCTTAAAATAAAATAATTTTGGTGTTTTTTTGCTATTTTTTGAAGGTGTTTAAGAAAAAGTAAAGCTAAATTGTAACACTCTGCAAATATTATATATTTTTATCATTATAATATAGTAAGTATAATTAAGTCTACTATGATAAAAATAGGTTTTTTAGGAACTATCTGATTTAATTAAATTATTATTTTTACGCATAGTAATTAGTTTTTAGCTTTTTTTGATATACTTACGAGCATAAAATTAAACAATTAGGAGAGTGTCATGGCACTATTTGATGATGTAAAAGAGGTAGTTGTAGAGCAACTAAATGTAAGTCCAGGTGAAGTAAAAGAAGAATCAAAGTTTGTAGAAGATTTAGGTGCCGATAGTCTTGATGTAGTTGAACTAGTAATGGCACTTGAAGAGAAATTTGATATTGAAATTCCTGATGAGGATGCAGAGAAAATTGCAACTGTAACAGATGCAATTAAATTTATTGAGAATATCAAATAGTAATAGGGGCAGGATTAAAATCCATGCCCTTTAATGAAAATATATTTTAAAGTGTATTTGCATATATTTTGATATATATCTTAGAATGAATAAACAGGAGATAGAGTGAAACGAGTAGTAGTTACTGGCTTAGGGATGATTAACAGCGTAGGGCAAGACAAAGAGACGGCATTTTCTGCCATTTTGGATGGAAAGTGTGGTATCAAAGAGATTGAACTTTTTGATATTGAAAAATTCTCTGTAAAAATTGCAGGTGAGATTGTTGGTTTTGACCCAAGTGAAGTGATGAATCCAAAAGAGGTCAAGAAAGCTGATAGATTTATTCAACTAGGGATAAAAGCTGCAAATGAAGCGATGAAAGATGCTAATTTTGGTGATGATATAGATATGGATAGATTTGGTATCTCATCAGCATCAGGTATTGGTGGATTGCCAAATATCGAAAAAAATTCTGTTATCTGTGAAAAGAGGGGACCTAGACGAATCTCACCATTTTTTATACCCTCCTCTCTTGTTAATATGTTAGGAGGATTTATATCTATAGACCATGGAATAAAAGGTCCTAATCTATCTTGTGTCACAGCATGTGCAGCAGGAACTCATGCTATTGCAGAGGCGACAAAAACTATTATACTAGATGGTGCAGATAGAATGTTAGTAATAGGTGCAGAGTCAGCTATCTGTGGTGCAGGTATTGGTGGATTTGGCTCTATGAAAGCATTGAGTACCAATAATGATAACCCACAAGAGGCATCAAGACCATTTGATGCTGATAGAAATGGATTTGTAATGGGAGAGGGTGCAGGTGCATTGGTTCTCGAAGAGTATGAATCAGCTGTGGCAAGAGGAGCTAGAATCTATGCAGAGGTGGTTGGTTTTGGTGAGAGTGGTGATGCAAATCATATCACAACACCTGTCCCAGAGGGACCTCTAAGAGCTATAAAAGCAGCTCTACGAATGGCAGGTGATATTAAGATAGACTATATCAACGCTCATGGAACAAGCACTCCTGCAAATGACAAAAATGAGACAGAAGCTATCAAAAAAGCATTTGGAGGCAAAGAGAACTGTCCCCCTGTTAGCTCAACAAAAGGGCAGATAGGACACTGTTTGGGTGCTGCTGGTGCAATTGAGGCGATTATATCTATTATGGCTATGCGTGATGGTAAACTCCCTCCAACAATTAACTATACAACTCCTGACCCAGATTGTGATTTGGATTATATTCCTAATAAATCAAGAGATGCAGAGATTAATGCAGTTATGAGCAATTCGTTTGGTTTTGGTGGAACAAACGGAGTTGTAATCTTCAAAAAAATA
Organism: uncultured Sulfurovum sp.; assembly: GCA_964606545.1. Lineage (GTDB taxonomy): Bacteria > Campylobacterota > Campylobacteria > Campylobacterales > Sulfurovaceae > UBA1140. Next base: position 4,043 of record CAZSHP010000132.1, read on the forward strand.
TAAG